>JAYVVP010000075.1:0-5992 GCA_043786935.1 Pseudanabaena sp.
ACTTTTTCTTACAAAAACAGGAATTACACTGCAAGCTTTTCTGTAAATGCTAATAGTCAACAGATTTTAGTTATTACTAATCCAGAAAAAGTAGAACTCCATATCAAAAATGGCGATCGCAAGGCAATCAGAAAAGACATACAAGAAAGTAGTCGAGAAATTGACCTAGAAGAGACACAAAGAAAAGAATTCTATGACGGACTTATCCGAGAAGCTCAAAGAGTTGCGGAAAAAGAAGAAAATGATCGCGATGCAGAAAATGTTTTTAAACAAAGAGTTGACGAAGAGTATAAAAACAACAATGCTGAAAGTATTTTCAATAAGCAAGTTGACACAGAATATGCAGCACAGATAGATTTTAAAAAAACCCTAAATATTGCCGTTGTTGGGAATGTTAGCTCTGGTAAAAGCTCCCTAATCAACGCTCTGTTAATGCGTAATCGTGAAAACGCTGTTGCTGATGTCGGCGCTACATCAGGCGTGACAACAGAACTAAATATATTGCGTCTTAACGATGAACGAGTAAGGTTAATCGATTCCCCTGGACTTGGTGACATACAAAAAGAAAATAGCGACATCACTAGAGAGTTCCTTAAACATATTGACATCGGAATATTGGTGGTTACAGGCTCAGCAGATGCTTCTCAAAAACAATATTTTGATGAATTAAGAGCAAATTGTACTCGCGTATTTCTAGTTTTGAATAAACGTGATCAATGGGATAATTACAGACCTCAAGCATTAGAAGACGTAAAAGAACAATGGAAACAATGTTTGGAAGTCAATGAAATCTATGCAGTGTGTGCGTTAGGCTATGATGAACAATTGCCTGATGACTTCCCTCTTGATATTAGAGGAGTAAATGAGCTTAGGGAGGATATAGAAGTTTTTTTGGAATCCGAAGGAAAAAAGCTTCTACTAGCCCGACACATGGGCGATAAAAAATCTTATGCAAAAGGAATTATAGTAACAGCTGTAGCTGCGGTTGGTTTTCAAGCTTTGTTGCCAGGGAAGGCATTCTATATTACTGCTACCCAAATGGCTGCTATTACTTCCCTCTATTACCTTTACACAGGTACAATTTTATCTAAAGGGGCTGTTTTAGCGTTATTACCTATATTCGCTGGGCAAGCAGCAGCTACTACTGTTTTTCTGTTTTTTATCTCTTTCATTCCCCCAACAGGAATACTAGAAATCGCCGCCGCGATCACAGCTATTTCAATCACATCTGCTATGCTAGCTGCGGTTAATTTTGTCTTGTCTAGTGGTATAGAGCTTACAGAGAAAGATACAACAGGGATTTTAAAGGCTAAATTTAACGAATATCGAAGTCGAGTAGGTACTATCCTAAAACGACTTGGAATGACGGATATCAGAAAGCTAGGCTCATTAAACTTTAAAGACATTATTGATGGATTGTTTTAAGAAAATATGCGACATCCACAGACCGATAAAATCATGAACGAACTGCGCGATCGCCTGATAGAAACATATAGAGATCGGTTAATAGCGATTATTCTATTTGGTTCACAAGCACGAGGCGATGCAACCCCCGAATCAGATTTTGATGTCTTAATCGTACTCAAAGATCGAGTAAAAACAGGCAAAGAGATAGAACATACAGGCTACTTTTTAAGTCCACTTTGCCTAAAATACAACGTAGTTATCTGTAATCTATTTCTTTCAGTAACCCGCTTTGAGAACGAACAAACAATGCTCATGCAAAATATAACTAAAGAAGGAATTTATTTCTATGATAAAAGAGCAGCAATTTCTAGCGCAAAAAGCTCAAGATAGTCTCCGCGCCGCTAAACTACTAGAATCCGAAGGACTAGCAGATTTTGCCGTCTCTCGTGCTTATTATGCAATGTTTTACATAGCCGAAGCCTTTCTATTGAAAGAAAATCTAAGTTTTAGTAAACACTCTGCCGTAATTAGTAAATTTGGCGAATATTTCGTCCATACAGATAAAATCCCCAGCAAATATCATCGTTATCTAATTGATGCTGAACAAATGCGCTTAAAAGGAGATTACGATCGCACTGAACGATTAGAATCTGAAGATGCAAAGTTAGTGATTCAGAGAGCAGAAGAATTTTTGGAATTGTTAACGTATTTATAGGTTGTAATGAGATGGTAGCGATCGCCTTCTTTATGCGACATCCACAGACCTACTCCCTTCCCACTCATAAATTAGACATATATTAAAACCCAGAAGACTGGAAAGTCGGCTTTTCAAGTGTCTAGTTTTTCACTGGGAATGGAGTATTTCTAATTTTCTTCAGCAATACTAAGCGATCATAACCGCACTAGTAACAACTCAACAGGTGATCGCCAAAACCTTAAAAAAGTGAGAGGGAAAGCTAAAATTTCTATAGTTCGGCTAGAAAATATCAATTAAATGTGATCAATTCGGTATCTTTTTTATCCGTTTGCAGAATTCATCTTAAGTATGATGAGCTAAATTCAAAAATATTTTCTAAAAATAATTATGAGCGGAAACGAGTCACGCATTCAAGCCATTTATCAAATCACCAATCGTGAGCCGATGCCTAAAAAGGCACCAAAGCGCTTGGAAGAAATTTGGGCGACCGATGTGTTTACTCTGAGCAAGATGCAAGAGTGTCTTCCCAAGACAGTCTTTAAGTCGATCAAGAAAACAATCCAAACGGGAGAAATACTTGATAGCTCAGTAGCTGATGCGATCGCACTAGCAATGAAAGATTGGGCTATCTCCAAAGGCGCACTCTACTATGCCCACGTCTTTTATCCTTTGACCAATGCTACCGCTGAAAAGCATGATGGCTTTATTTCAGTCCAGAGCGATGGTTCGGCAATCTCTGAGTTTGCAGGTAAATTATTAGTTCAAGGTGAACCTGACGGTTCTTCCTTCCCCAATGGGGGCATCCGTTCCACTTTTGAAGCACGGGGTTACACCGCATGGGATGTCACCAGTCCTGCTTACATCATGGAAACCGATAATGGTTCCACACTTTGTATTCCCACAGTTTTCGTGTCTTGGACTGGGGAAGCCCTAGACAAGAAAACTCCATTGTTGCGCTCGATCGCAGCAATGAATAAAGCTGCCACCAAAGTTTTGAAACTGATGGGCGAAAAAGACATTGCTCCCGTCAACTCTAGCTGTGGTGCTGAACAAGAATATTTCTTGATAGATTCCAACTTTGCAAATGCACGTCCCGACTTGTTGCTAGCAGGTCGCACTCTATTTGGTAAGCCATCGGCTAAGGGACAGCAGTTTGACGATCATTACTTTGGCGCAATCCCAGAGCGCGTTCAAGTTTTCATGCAAGATGTTGAAGAGCGTTTGTATCGCCTCGGCATTCCTGCTAAAACTCGTCATAACGAAGTTGCTCCTGGTCAATTTGAAATTGCACCATTTTTTGAAGCTGCTAACGTAGCAACTGATCACCAACAAATGATCATGACAATCCTTCGCTTTACTGCTAAAAAGCATGGATTTGTGTGTTTACTTCACGAAAAACCCTTTGCAGGCATCAATGGCTCAGGTAAACACGTTAACTGGTCAGTTGGTAATGCAACTCAAGGCAACTTGCTCGATCCTGGTGATACTCCTCACGCCAATGCTCAATTCTTGGTTTTCTGTGGCGCGGTCATTCGTGGTGTTCATAAATACGGGCCGCTTTTGCGCTCAGTAGTTGCCACATCTGGCAACGATCACCGCTTAGGTGCAAACGAAGCACCTCCTGCGATTATTTCTATGTATTTAGGATCGCAACTTGAGGATGTATTTGAGCAACTTCTGCAAGGTGATCTAAAAAGCTCTACTAGCAAAGGTCAGATGAATATTGGTGTAGATACTCTACCTATATTGCCAACTGATCCAGGCGATCGCAACCGTACTTCACCTTTTGCTTTTACAGGAAACCGTTTTGAGTTTCGCGCAGTTGGTTCTAATCAATCTGTAGCTGGCCCTCTAGTAGCCATGAATACCATTCTTGCTGATTCACTTAACTGGATGACTGAGCAACTTGAAAGCGCAATGTCTAAGGGTGCAGACTTGAATGCGGCGATCAGCACTGTTCTTAAGCAAGTGATGGAATTGCACGGCGCGGTCATTTTTAATGGTAACGGCTACTCTGAAGAATGGCACAAACTCGCAGTTGAACGCGGCTTAGCTAACCTCCGCACTACTGCCGATGCTTTGCCTGTTCTCAAAGAATCTTACATCGAAGAATTGTTCGATAAAATGGGAGTCTTGTCTCCAGTTGAGCTAGCCAGTCGTTTTGAGACTTATGCTGAGCAGTATATTCTCTCAATTGAAGTTGAAGCTAAGCTGGTTATTAGCATGGTTAAAACTTTGATTTACCCTGCGGCAACCCGTTATCTTTCTGATCTATCCAACACTTCTCTCAGTTTAAAAGAAATTGGTATTGATTTTGAGAAGGAAAGTATTGAGAAAGTGGCTTCTCTCACCAAGTCGATGATGGATTCAGTTAGTAAACTCGGTGCTGCATTAGCAAGCCATGATTTTGCTTCTCCCGAAGAGCATATGCAGTTCCTTTCTAATACTGTACGTCCTTTGATGGATGGAGTTCGTACTTCTGTGGATGCACTAGAAGGCGAAGTCGCTGATGACCTATGGCCATTGCCCACCTACCAAGAAATGCTTTTCATTAAGTAATTTCAGTTCTTTAAACCGATAAAGAAAAAGCGGCGCACAGCGCCGCTTTTTCTTTTAAAACTTTTGCCTCATTTTGGCTAATGCTATGTTGGATTTTATTGCAGTTATTGGGGAATCTGCACGAGCTATGTCAGATATCTTCTCTAAGGATAGCGATCGCACAAAATAGCTTTTGCAGATCAGCGCAGATCAAGCCATCCACAATAAGTTGCTGGACTGTAAACATATTGAAAAGATTGTGCTGGTTCACAGGGCTTTAGCTGAATAGCAACACCCAATTCAAAATGAAGATGTCGCGTATCGCTCCGCCCAGAGTTTCCCATTTTGGCGATCTCTTCACCACGATGAACTTGTTGCCCAACTCGAACTTGAATGCCATTAGGGGCAAGGTGAGCATATCGAGTGAACAGACCATTCGGATGCAAAATGACAACATGGTTTCCCCAATCACCACCACAGCCTCGCTGCTCAGTATTTGGTGTGAAGATAGGGAATTGAGGACAACCGTGACGAATATACACAACTTTGCCATCTGCCGCCGATCGCACTGAAACTTCAGAAATTGAGCGATCACTATGAATGAAGTCGATTCCTTCATGGTCAGCTAGTTGATAAGCTTTGCCAGCAAAATCATGTATTTCCGTAAAATCAGTAGGTTTAGACCAAGGTAAGGATAGATCGTGATCGCTACGAACAGTTCCGACTCGTTGGGTAGGAGACTCTTCTTCTAGATTAGTGTATTCTTTCAAGCAGGTTTGACTCAAAGCTGGTGCTAATGAAAAATGCAAAAATGTAACCACCAAAACAACTAATTGTAAATGCCAGCACATCTAATTAATCTTCCTAAGCAATACTCGCACAACACCGCTTTCTAATTGCTAATTTCCGCGATCGCCTTTTGAGCGAGTCGTGTAGCATAGACTGTCACTGCAACTGTGGCTATAAATCCGATGATGCGTATTCCCCATTTGATTGCATCTGTAGATTGATCTTCACTACCAATACGAGCCACATCGCCAGCAATAGAACCGATATAGACATACATCACCGTTGCGGGAAGCATTCCTATTGAGGCTAGAGCATACTCTTTAAAGCTAACACCAGTTATGCCAAATGCATAATTAAGTAAATTAAATGGAAATAGCGGTGAAAGGCGAGCTAGCAACACAATTTTGAATCCTGAATGAGCAACAGCTTGATCGATCGCTACAAATTTCTGATTTCCTTCAATCTTTTTGCCAATCCAGTCGCGTGCTAGATATCGCCCAATTAAAAATGCAGCGATCGCGCCCAAGGTTGCACCAACAAATACATAGAGAGAACCCCAAA
>JAYVVP010000076.1:0-5974 GCA_043786935.1 Pseudanabaena sp.
CTACAATCCATTTTCCTTGTTCTTTGGACAACGCCCCAGAAGCTAAAGGGAGTTCTGGCTTGTTGATTTTGTCAATCTCAATATCTTCTAATTGATTTAATCCCACAATATAAATATTGCCACATATACAAGCAGTCCAAACTCCTAATAGTTGTGTCAAATTAATAGAAGTTATGAGAGTATTGCCATTTGATAGCGCAATAAAATATAAAGCCAAAATACTAAGAGTAGTACCGATAATGGTATGAGGACGCGAGAACTGCCAAAGACTAGAGATCCAACTCATAATGATGATATTAGTATTTAATTTATTAATAGCTCAAACTCTTTAAGGAAATCCTTTTATAAACCCAGTACTAGTATGTCCTTCTATCAAATTTTTGCTAGTAAAATGTTTATTAATCCCTACTTAGTAGCAGTAATCAAGCCAAAACGGATTAAACCTCTTTTATAACCCTGACGCATTAACATGAGCGATAATGCTGCTCTAATAGTCTTTGTACCAGCTTGAATTAAGCCGAAAATAGCTTGTGGAGTGATAGCAGAATCAATAACTACATCCCAAAAAGGAGCTACGGCAATTGACCAATCAGCAGATTGAAGGTTTTTAAAACCACAATCTAAAGTGAGGGTCTCATATTCAGGTAATGAAATAACATAGGGCAGACAATAAACTCGATAAATTTCTTCTAAGAGTCTTTTCTCTTTTTCAGTTAATTCCTCAGCTAAAGAATTAACAGGACGATGACACCAAGTTGCCATAATTAATTTACCCCCAGGTTGAAGAACACGATAAGCCTCCTCTAAAAACTTTTTCTTGTCAGGAAAATGTTCGGCACTTTCTAAAGACCAAACTAAATCAAAACTATTATCTGCGAAGGGCATTTTCAATGCATCGGCAACTTGAAAATTGACTGTTGATTTTAGCCCTGCCTCTGCGGCTCTTTCCGTAGCTCTAGAAACTTGTACAGGAGATAAACTAATTCCTTTAGCTTTAGCTCCAAATTTCTGAGCTAAATAAACTGTACTTCCTCCAATACCGCATCCCACATCAATAATATTTTGAGGTTTTCGATCATCATTATTTACATTTGCCCAAAGTAAAAGTTCTTCAATCAGATTAATTTGTGCTTGACGGCGATCAATTTTAAGTGTTCCCTTTGCCCCATAATAACCATGATGCATGTGTTCGCCCCAAATTTGTTCCCACAATTGACTAGAGGCATCATAAAACTGTTGAATTTGTGTATAAAGATCTTGAGTCATAATTTTTCAAATATTAATATCAGCAGTGTAATTTATTTTCGCAAAAAGAAAATCTATTGAAATGTGTGAGTTAAGACTTTAGGTTAAGAAAATATTGAAAGCTATAACCAGAGGATGATACACAAATTTT
Source organism: Pseudanabaena sp. (assembly GCA_043786935.1). Classification (GTDB taxonomy): domain Bacteria; phylum Cyanobacteriota; class Cyanobacteriia; order Pseudanabaenales; family Pseudanabaenaceae; genus Pseudanabaena. The sequence continues at coordinate 1,397 of JAYVVP010000076.1, forward strand.
TTAAAATGTGTATTACTATACATAACCTATTAAGCTTGTTTTTGAATTAAATTATGAGCAGATTATAATTATATATAATTTAATCACAAAAGATTTATCAATAATAGGCGATCATTATACTTTCAAACTATCCTTGCTATTTTCAATAAGAGTTTTTTCTAACATTTAATCTCTACAGATTTTATTAAACTAATATTAAATTTTTTGTCTATGATTTAAACCAATATTCCTGTTGTTGTTTTTAGTAAAAGTTAAGATAATCAAATAATAGTAAAAGTTTGTAATTTATAGTTTAACAATAAAGCTTTATATAGATTATTAAAATATATATGTTCCTTTTTGTTCTCCAATTGCAATTTCCCAAAACCGAATGAAAATCGATCATATTCATTTCTATGTCGAAGATGCTACTCAGCAAAGAGATTGGTTTATCCAAAAAATGGGTTTTAAATCAATTGGCAGTTATTTCAATGATGATGCTATCACTGAGATTGTAAGTATTAATTCAATCTTTTTTCTGATTTCTTCACCTTTAACTACTACTAGCTCTATTGCCTCATATTTACAGTCTCATCCTTCTGGAGTAGCTAATATTGCTTTTCAAGTTCACAATATAGAAGCTTATCTAACTAAAACATTTCATTTAGGAATTAAAGTTATACAGCCCACTCAGACTTATTGCTTAAATGGACACTTTATAAAATGGGCTAAAATCAAAGGCTGGAATGATTTAGAGCATACTCTGATTGAAAATAGTGCTTCAATTCCTTTTTATAATATTTTTAATCATTCAGTGGTTAATCAAGATTTAGACAGTAATAATTTACAGATTTCTTCTAATATTAGTTACATTGATCATGTAGTTCTTAATGTTGAGTCGGGACAATTAAGATCTGCCGTAAATTTTTATCAAAGGATATTTAATTTTCAAATTAAACAAACATTTTCGATCAGCACTAATTATTCAGGATTGTATAGTGAAGCCTTGGTAGATTCTTCAGGTCAAATAAGTTTTAATGTCAATGAGCCATCGTCAGCAAGTTCTCAAATTCAAGAGTTTCTTAATGCGAATGGAGGTTCGGGAATTCAACATATAGCTTTACATACAAGTAATATTATTAATACCGTGGGTCAAATGCGGAAGCTAGGATTATCATTTTTATCGATTCCTCATGAATACTATCTCCAACAAAAGCAAAAATATTTTCATAGTAAGCTTCAGGTTTTAGATAATGAAGAGTGGAAATCTCTTGTAAACAATCAAATTTTGATAGATTGGAAATCGGAAACGATTCAATCGTTATTAATGCAAATATTTACTCAGGTTATTTTTAATGAGCCGACTTTCTTTTTTGAACTAATTGAAAGAAGAAATCAAGCACAAGGTTTCGGTGAAGGGAATTTTAAAGCTTTATTCAGCGCGATCGAGCAAGAGCAAATTGCTAGAGCTAGCAACTATTAATTTAGTAAATTATCTATTCTTCAAAGTCATGTGAAATACTTAAATAAAATATTTATACAAGCTGCACAACAGGTATGTTTTCTAATAAGTTCTGCTTAGTTAACAAATCTTGAACTGTAATTTTAAGTGTGCGCGTTTCATCAACTTGAAATAAAACTTTGATGCGATCGCTTCCTGTTTGACCGAGAGGATCGAGCTTAGCGATCGCTCTACCGCGATCGCTGTCATTAAGAGTCTGCACAGTAACTTGCTTATTATCGAGAATGCGAGTTATCAGGCGATCATCTTCAAAATAAACTTCTATATTTGTTTCGCCTAACTCGCCAATTACTAGCTCAATACTAGGCTGATCGGCAACTGATGCGCCTAGAATGAGTTCAACTGGCTGGGGTAGTGGATAATTCTCGCCAGATTTAACGATGTTGTGCCAATTATGTCGTTTATGTCGTTTATCCCAATAGCGCACTCCGTAACTATGATAAAGAAAATCTTTTAGTTCCCAATCTTGCGAGATGGCTCCATGCGCGATCGCTTCAAAGGGTTTATGTGCTTTTACTTTCTCAATAGGAAAATGTCGTAAAGCCCATTCTTTAACTGCGGGAATTTGTGACGTTCCGCCGACTAAGAGAACTGCATCGATCTGTGCTAAGTCGATATTTTGGCGAAGAGCTTGTTGGCGAACACGATCAAGGGCGTTGTCTAGATTAGTAAAAAATTTCTGCTGTTCAAGAATTTGATTTAATTGCGATCGCGTCAGAGTCAATTCATATGACTCAAAAGTTGCGTCATTAAAGTAAACTTCACTTGCAGATTCAGCGCTAGAGAGGGCAATTTTAATCTTTTCCGCTAAGCGAGTTACTAGAGAGTTTTTTGGTAATCCCAGAGTTGAATAGAAATAATCAATAATCCAGTTGTCGATATCAATACCACCGAGATTCTGTCCCGTCTTTGCTAAGACTTTTGCCATTTGAGAATTATTGGGTGCATTTTTGATTGTGCGATCGCCCCATTTCAATAAAAAGCTTAAAGGAGATTTAAGTTGATTTACTTCTGTTTCTACTTGAGAAAAGGATAACTTCACTAAAGATAAATCTAAAGTGCCGCCACCAAAATCTATCACCAATAAAGTTTCTCCGCCGCCATTAACCCCGTAACCAAGCGCTGCGGCTGTGGGTTCATCTAATATTCTTACTTGATTGACAGCCCACTTTTCACAGACATTGCTCAACCAGTTGCGATAGGATTCAAAGCTATCCACGGGAACTGTAAAAATTAATGAGTCAACATCAGGCAATCGCTCAATAATTTTCTTTAAAAACCATTCTCCTACTAGTTCAAAATCAACTTCACGGCCATCAATTTCTGGAACAAATACCGATACATTAGAACCGATCGCGCGTTTAAACGCCTTAAAGAATCTTTGTCCCCCCTTAGTATTTTGATGATCTAAGCCGTGATCGCTGACTTCTTGTCCAATCAGTATCTGCTCAGCGATCGCATTTTGCACATAGACAAAACTAGGAATTAACGACGGATTATCGGCAATCAGACTGCAATAGTCAGCTAACTTAACGGTTTCTATGTTGCCCTGCTCATTAATTCTTGCAATGACAGTATTACTTGTCCCAAAATCGATCGCATATTTCATAATTCTGCCTACTCTAATTCAAGCTAGATAATTTTAAAAATATTTGCATCTTATTAGTTGACCGCAAAGCGCTATACCATAGACGAATAGAAGCAATTTGCTAGTTTAATTTATTGCAAGAACTCTAGTCTAAAGGCGTAACCTACAAAAATTGATCGAGAGTAAAGTGTCTGGAAATATATCTGTGAGCATATCTGAGAATGGATCAATAAACTTGTCAGAGTCGATCCAACGGACTCGCATTGCCGCGATCGCTTTGGCAAAATTGCCGACCGCTGTTAAGAATACAGCTTTAGAAGCAATCGCGATCGCTTTAAAGCAACAAGCAGAAATAATTTTGGCAGCGAATCAAAAGGATGTCACCGATGCAATGGCGGCGAAGTTACCTACAGCCTTGATTGCTCGTCTCAAGCTTGATGCTAACAAACTAAAAAGCATGATCGCAGGGGTACGCGATGTGATCCGTCTTGCCGAGCCGATTGGCGATCGCCAAATTCATCGTGAGCTAGACGCAGGTTTAGTTTTAGAGCGCTTATCTTGCCCCTTGGGTGTTATCGGTGTGATTTTTGAAGCGCGTCCTGATGCCGTTACTCAAATTGCAGCTTTGGGGATTAAGTCAGGTAATGGCGTAATTTTGAAAGGTGGCAGTGAAGCTGTGCATTCTTGCGAAGCGATCGCTTTGGTTATGCATAACGCGCTCAAAGATTTATATAAAACAAATGGAGGCGTATCGCCAAATGTAGTGCAATTATTGACCACCCGTGCCGAAACTCTAGCTATTTTAGGAATGGATAAACTAATCGATCTGATTATTCCTAGAGGTTCCAATCAATTTGTTCGCTATATCCAAGACAATACAAATATTCCTGTGCTTGGTCATGCGGATGGTGTTTGTCATTTGTACGTAGATGTGGCTGCGGATTTGACTAAAGCTGTAGCGATCGCTGTCGATAGCAAAACTCAATATCCCGCCGCTTGTAATGCGATCGAGACAATGCTGGTGCATAGCGCGATCGCCGCAGATTTTTTATCTTTAGCTTTGGTTGCTTTTAAAGAACGCAATGTCGAACTGCGCGGATGTGATCGCACTCAAAAAATAATTAATGTCAATCCTGCTACTGAGTCAGACTGGTCAACGGAATATTGCGATTTGATTCTCTCAATCAAAATTGTGGACTCTTTAGAAGAAGCGATCGCCCATATCACGACTTACGGCTCTAAGCATACGGAAGCGATCGTTACCGAAAATCAAGCGATCGCTGACTTATTCATGAGCGATATCGATGCCGCAGGTGTGTATCACAACTGCTCAACTAGATTTGCCGATGGGTTTCGCTATGGCTTTGGTGCAGAAGTAGGAATCAGCACTAACAAAATGCCACCACGCGGCCCCGTCGGGTTAGAAGGTTTAGTCACCTATAAATACCGCCTTGTGGGCAATGGTCATATCGTGGCTAGCTACACGGGA
>JAYVVP010000077.1:0-5958 GCA_043786935.1 Pseudanabaena sp.
ATTCGCTTCATCACAACTCTTTTCTGAATCAAAAACTCGTTAATTAATTCTATTTAATGATCTTGTCTTATAAAATCTGTGATAGGAACTTCTTGGTGCGCTCTTCTTTAGGATTTTGAAAAAATTCTTCAGGAGTTGACTCTTCGACGATCATACCACCGTCCATAAACACAATTCGGTCAGCGACTTCGCGGGCAAATCCAACTTCGTGAGTAACTACAACCATCGTCATCCCTGACTCAGCAAGCGATCGCATGACATCTAAAACTTCGCGTACCATCTCAGGATCGAGCGCCGATGTCGGCTCATCAAACAGCATGATTTTGGGCTGCATCGCTAAAGCTCTAGCGATCGCTACCCGTTGTTGCTGTCCACCTGATAACTGTAATGGATATTTGTGCGCCTGTTGCGAAATACCAACCCGCTCTAACAATTGAGAAGCAACTTCTAAAGATTTAGTCTTCGACCACTTCCTTACCCATGAAGGCGCAAGAGTAATATTTTGTAAAACAGTGAGATGTGGAAATAGATTGAACTGCTGAAATACCATTCCTACTTCACGTCTAATCGCATCAATATTTCGACTATTTTCAGGTGATAGCTCAAATCCATCAATAAAGATTTTACCTTGTTGATATTCCTCTAAAGCATTAAAAGTTCTGGCAAAAGTAGATTTTCCTGATCCTGAAGGTCCCATAATGACGACTACTTCACCTCGCTGAACCGTGAGGCTCACACCTTTAAGAACATGAAAGCTGCCATACCACTTATGCAGATTTTGAGCCACAATCATCGGCTCAGTCATTGATTGATTTGAAGGTGAGGTTTCTTGCATGATGATTTAGTTGCCTATCTTAACTAAGGATTATATAGCGATCGCAAACCCAAAAAGGAGAAGCATACTTAATTGCAACTCTACTGTCTGATTTATACTCTTACTTTATTCAGCAAACATTTCTGCCAAAATATCAAGAACTGCCCTTTGCTCATTTTGAGCAATTTGACCAATCTTTTTAACTAATCTAGATTTATCTACTGTACGGATTTGATCAAGGATTATTTGACCATTTTTCCCTTGAAACTGACAAATAATTCGAGTAGGATATGCGCGACCCTTAGTTGTCATTGGCGCAATAATCACCGTAGAGATATAGCGGTTCATCTCATCTGGCGAAACCACAACACAGGGTCTTGTTTTCTGAATTTCATTACCAATAGTAGGGTCAAGATTAACCAAAAAAACATCAAAACGCTTGGCTACCATTCCCATTCAACTTGATCCCAATCCGTTGGGTTAACGTCATCTAAGAGAACATCATCTTGTTGTTCTGACATATTAGTAAAAGCTTTATCCCAACCGATCCGCAATTGTGACATTGGTCGGATCGTTAGATGATCGCCTTCTACTTCAATTTCAACTTCTGTACGAATCCCACTTTGCTCTAATAAGATTTTAGGAATACGGATACCCTGAGAATTCCCAATTCTAATTATTCGAGTTCTTATAGCTGTACTCATATTTTGATAATTCCTAACCAAAAGTAGCCACAAAGTAGTTACATTGTAGCTACAAACAAACAAACTGTCAAAATATGTAAAAAGAATAGCCGCCAGTCTTGTGAGAAAAGCGATCGCAGTTACCACAATTTGCTTGCAACCCTGCCACAAATAATATAAAACCCTTTGCAGGGCTGCGCCCTGCGACCCTTGCCGTGGCGGGTTTGATCAACAACTGCTGTTAATTCAAAGTATTTAGATACGCTTAACAGGTGACTAAATTAAATCGCAGTCCCAAGCAAATACAACAAACTCATACGGATCGCGACACCATTCGTCACCTGTTTGTCGATTAAGCTCAAGCGTGGATCATCCATCAAGTCTGAGCTAATCTCTACACCACGATTGACAGGACCAGGGTGCAACACTTGGACATTGGGCGCACATTTAGACAGGCGATCGCGAGTAATTCCATACCTCGCATGATATTCACGTAAGCTAGGAATAAGAAATTGTCCCATGCGTTCCATTTGCAAACGCAAAGTCATGACAAAATCAGCATCCTCAAGAGCAGGTTCAAGGGAATAATGGATTTTTGCACCATATTCGGCAAACTCTGGCGGTAATAGTGTTGGTGGCGCTGCAAGATGGACTTCTGCGCCATTAGTAATCAAGCTCCAAAGATTTGATCGGGCTACCCGTGAATGTAAAATATCGCCTACGATTGCTATTTTTTTGCCCTTAAGGTCTTTAGCGGTAGGAGCAGTGGGATTAAGATATGTACACAGCGTCAGCAAATCTAACAATGCTTGTGATGGATGTTCGTGCTTGCCATCGCCAGCATTGAGAATCGCAACTTTCCCACTCAGGGCATCCATATCCTTAGCGATCGCCAAAGGCACACCTGCCGACTGATGACGAATCACCATAATGTCAGTCCCCATCGCAAGGAAAGTCCGTGCCGTATCGAGGATTGTTTCGCCTTTTGAAAGCGAAGAAGTACCGGGAGAAAAATTGAGAGTGTCAGCAGAGAGGCGCTTAGCGGCAAGTTCAAAACTATTGCGAGTACGGGTCGAAGATTCAAAAAACAAATTAGCCACAACTTTGCTCTGCAAGGTTGGCACTTTTTTATTGCGGCGTGATAGTACTTCTAAAAAACTGACCGATGTCTGTAAAACTGTTTCATAATCATTCGCTGTAAAATCGGCAAGCGAAATAACATGTCGTCGCTGCCATGTAAGTTCAGTCATGGTCTAGGCTATGAGATAAAAAACATGCCAACTGGTGCAGGGGCAACCATGTCGCTTGGCAAAAAAGCACGAGAGCTAACCAGCACAAGCGTAAACAAGAAGACTGCAAAAATAATAATCGGGGCAATGTACTGACGAAAGTATGACACGAGTGTAAGTGTGTAAATTACCAATACATTATCTACGATCTAGAGCGTTTTGCGTTCTAAATCCCTTTAATCCAAAGTCCTGCTTTTGAATGGATATTTGTCATAAACTGCCAGATATTAATCTTGAACAAGGCGATCGCGGAACCCACGGCTTACCCATTATTTATAAAATGTATGAGGCGATCGCCATACTAACTAAATTTTTTGATCGATTTTTTGAGATTTTGGACTTGTAGTTTGCGTCGCTAGAGTCTAAGTGATATTGTGTAGGCATCCGATCAGTAAGTAGTAAACGAGAGGGATTTGTTTGACTCAGTCAATTAATTTACCCAAGCTAGACGATTTTTTACAGGAGCTTGCGACGATTCAGCAGCAAGGCTCGAAACGAATTGCGTTTTTAGGCTCCCGTCATGTGCCATTGACCCACCAACTGCTGATCGAGTTGCTCAGCTATGCTTTGGTGTTATCTGGTAACAGTATTATTACATCTGGGGCAACAGGTACAAATTTTGCGGCGATCCGAGGGGCGTTGCGAGCTGATCCAAATTTATTGACCGTAATTTTGCCTCAAAGTTTAGATAGGCAGCCCTATGAGTCTCGTGAACAGCTAGAAAACGTCATTCATTTGATTGAGCATGGCGAGAATGATACTTTGTCCTTAGCAGAGGCGAGTGGTATGTGTAACCAAGAGATTATTTCTAAGTGTCAACAGCTAATTTGTTTCGCGTTTCATGGTAGCGAAACTTTGTTGCAAACTTGCAACGATGCCGAAGAGCAGCGCAAGGTTGTTACTTTGTTTTATTTTGACTAAAACCATAGAAAGAGCATAAAGCGTTCTTTCTGCAGTTTTAATGCAGCGCAAAGTACTGCAAATGATTGATTTTTTTGAGAAGTGAAAATTATGAGTAAGACGATTACAGGTAAAGTGTTTGTCTTAGATGACAACATTGATACTGACCAAATTATTCCTGCGGAATATCTCACGCTTATACCGTCAAAGCCTGATGAATACGAGCAGTTAGGCAGCTATGCAATGATTGGGTTGCCAGATCGGTACGATCGCTTTATTGCCAACGGTGAGAGCAAAACGATTTATTCAATTATTATTGCGGGTGAAAACTTTGGTTGCGGTTCTTCACGAGAACATGCTCCAATCGCCCTTGGGGCAGCAGGACTTGAGGCGGTAGTTGCTCAGTCTTATGCACGCATCTTTTTTCGTAACTGTACATCTACTGGTGAGTTATATCCTTGGGAATCAGTTGATCGATTAAGTGATGGATTTAAAACTGGCGAAGAAGCGACAATTGATTTTGACAATAATTTAATTGTTAATGAGACAACCAGTAAAACTTTTTCATTAAAATCTCTTGGAGATGTACGTCCTGTAATTGATGCGGGCGGATTATTTGATTATGCGCGTCAAACGGGCATGATTCCTCCGATTGGATAGTTTTTATGTCTTACCACATTCGCATTCGCGATCGCCAAAACGATAAAGTTTATGAAGCCGATATCGAAGGCGATCGCTACATTCTCGAATCTTTAGAACAACAAGGAATTGAGCTACCTTTTGCTTGTCGCAATGGTGCTTGTACGGCTTGTGCGATGCGAGTTAAATCTGGCAAAATCGACCAACATGAAGTGATCGGTTTATCCACAGCCCTGCAAGAAGAAGGCTATGCATTAATTTGTTCAGGATACGCAATGTCAGATTTGGATCTCGAAACTCAGGATGAAGATGAAGTTTACCAGATGCAGTTCGGACAATTTTTTGCAAAACGTAAGCGTTCTTGGTTTCAGTTAGGTTTGTTTCTTGATTTTGATCATGATTAAAATCCAAAACTCACAAAGTAAAGGGGAAAAGATCTTCGTTCCCTCTTTCACAATAAACAAAAGTTTATGAGTTCTAAAACTGAGCAAAAACGATCGCTCTCCAAAGTTCCAGCTCGTCCATTGATTTTGATTGCGATCTTAATAGTATTTTTGACAATTGCCAATATTGCGATCGCTTTTGTGAAGCCAAGCGAGCAGTTTAGTGGAGAACTCTGGATTATTAATCGGGTTGTTAGTGGTCAAACAGTCGAAGCATCGGTTGTGAATAATCCCAACATGACCGTACAACGTGTGCGTTTGCTAGGACTGAGTGCACCTCTCAAAGAACAATCTCCTTGGGGCGATCGAGCGCGTCAACGTTTGTCAGACTTGATTAAAGAACAGAAGGTCATCTTAGAGTTTGATGTGCGACAAAAAGATAATGCTGAACGACTGCTTGCTTATATTTGGAAAGATAATCTATTAGTTAATCAATATTTAGTTGCCGAAGGTTTAGCGATCGCTGACCCCTATCCTCCCAATGCCAAGTATGACGCAAGGATTAGCCGCGCCCAATCTAAAGCGAGATTGCAAGAGCTAGGTATTTGGGATACTCAAAATCCATTGCGCCTCAGTCCCAGAGATTTTCGCCGCCAGTTAGGTAACTAGTCATGCCATCCGCAGGTTTGATTGTCATTTTGGGCGCAACGGCAACGGGCAAAACCAGCTTAGCGATCGCCCTCGCTAAAAATCTAAATTCACCAATTTTGAGTGCAGATTCACGGCAAGTTTATCGTCATCTTGATATTGGCACTGCCAAGCCAACACTAGATGAGCGTCAGGATGTTCCCCATTATTTGATCGATATTGCCGAGCCTGATACTACGTTGACTCTGGCAGATTATCAAGATCAAGCACAAAATTTAATTGCAAAGTTTCATGCTGAGGGCGTTACACCGATTTTAGTCGGTGGTTCGGGATTGTATATTAAGGCGATCGTATCAGGATTAAAAATTCCGCGTGTATCACCTCAACCTGATTTGCGATCGCAATTTGAGGACTTAGGACAAAATTATTGCTATCAAGTTTTACAACAAGTTGATCCTGATGGCGCGACTAAAATTCATGCTAATGATCAAGTTAGGACCATGCGATCGCTAGAGGTTTTTTATGTGACAGGGCTACCACTTTCAGCGCAACAGGGCGAAAAATTGCCTGATTATCCAATTGTGCAGATTGGTTTGGAATGT
>JAYVVP010000078.1:0-2031 GCA_043786935.1 Pseudanabaena sp.
ATTGTACCTCATAACAGCAGGAAGTGCTGTATCAGTTCGATAATGATTTGCTACATTGATGGTTTTAATGGATAGTGCGATCGATTAGTGTGTAGAGTATCTCACTTAAATTACTCTACTGGAAACCGCTCTGGCACAAAATCATAGGAGGAACATTCCCAAACCCATTGTCGGCACTGTCGAGTTAGATCGATTTTATTGATGGGATCTTGGATAAAAGCAACCTCTAAGTAAGCATTTGTCTGTCTTACTATCGCTAAGTAATATGTATTGCCTTTCTGCCTTGCCACAGCTTCCTCATTACTGGTCAAAGTAAATGGTTGACCTGGATTATCAATGGCTTTGACTTCGATCCCAACCGCTTCACCTTCTGGGTTCACACCCTCAATGTCATACCCAAGAAATTGACGGCTAACATCTTCTACTTGCCACCCTTGAAGCTGAAGCAGCGAAAGGACTTGTTGTTCTGCACTCCGCCATCGCTTCAGGCTTAGTGGCTGTGCTTTACCTTGCGGTTGTGGCTGAGGATTGGTTACAATCTTTGCTGTTTGTGATGGCTTGATGTTTACCTCACTGGGGATCATTATTTCACCAGTTTCCTTATCGACGAGTACAGAGATCAAGCTCTTTAACGATGTATTGGTGACGCTTTTTTCAGTGATTAAATCTATAAAAGACCGACTGAGACATTCGTAAGTTTCCTGTGCTGCTGTTAAAGAAAGCGGAATACTATCTACTGGCCAAAGTTTCCATTCAAGATCGATCTCCTTAACATCAATCTGCTTCATGACATGGCGATTGGTGATATGTGCGATAATTTCCGCAGCACCTACTAATGATGGTGCCGTTACTCTTAGCCTATCTGCTAAGTCTTCTAATTTAGCCTCTTTTGCACCCAGGAATTTTAGAAAAGTAGTTAAGCCTTCAACATTTTCAAATTTTCGAGGTACATATCGGATACTAGATGATTTTACAAGGCTATCGAAATCCATAGCATTTAGCCAAGTAGGTCGATATCGCAGATCGATAAATTGCTCTTTAGCAGCTAATTGAATAGCAGTTAAAAATTCTGTTTTAAAAGAGCGACGTTGGAATCCAATCGTGCGAGGATCGCCAAAAGGAATAAGTGCCGCCAGCATATTCTCATCCAGTAAGGTAGAATTACTTTCTAAACATTCTGAGATTAAGTCAACAACTAACTTGGCAATAGTTTCAATACCATTGGCTGTAATATTATCGAGAACTACTCTCGTTCTGGATGGATCTGTACTAATGTCTCCATTAATTTTGATCGCTAAACCAGTTGTCTCATGGGTAGGTAAAAAAGCATGAACGCTTGCTTCTCTCTCTTCAAGACGTTTAATTCCTTTCTCATTGCCTGCAAAAGCGAGTGAAACGCCATCACGCTCGATCGTTGTCCAAATACTTACGCCATCAGAACTTGCCAGTCGAATCGATTGAGTTCGGGAATCTATTATTTCGCGTCTTGCACTGACAATCTCTTCTACATCTGTACGAAGCTCTACTTGGCGAATATGCTTGAGAAATAATAGCGAGGTATTGTCAAATACGCTAAACTCTGATTCGATGCTAGTTGCAATTAGATCGGAAAATACGAAAATCGTGGTAAACCCTTCTTGTTTGAGTCGATCGAGTGCACTGCCAAATTGCAATCTTTCATTTGGGCAAAGTGGGTGTGGAATCCTAATTAGTGGTACTTGAGTTGCTTCAGGTAATTCGCGGGCGGTAAGTTCGCGAGAAAATGTTGCTTCAAGTCCGCCGCTGATAATATGAACTTTTTCGGCAAATCCTACCACTGATTTAAATCCAATCCCACGATAACCGATCGTATTACCACGACTTTTAGATGAGGCTGCACTTCGACAAAGACTCTCAAAATCAATTTGTGTAAAGGGCTTTCCATCATTGGCAACGAGTAAAACTTCTCCCACTCTTTGAACTATAAAACGTGATGAATGAGCATCATCAGCATTTTGCAGTAGTTCGACAAAAGATCTTGAATCATAGCTT
>JAYVVP010000079.1:0-15870 GCA_043786935.1 Pseudanabaena sp.
GCCAGCTTGTTGAACCCATGAAGCCAGCATGGTTGCTGTTTTACCATTTTGTTGAGAAGTGACAATAAATAAACCACTAGGAATAGCGCCGATCGCCAAGCCTAGTTGTTCATTTTGAGGAATAGTATTGGTCATTATTTAGAAAATTAATAAGAAACTTGTTTTAGCTTACAAGCTCAGAGGAGCACAAATTAAACCAAGCTAAAGCAATATCTATACTTTTCCCAAAAAAATTAAGAATTTAAGTTAGTTTGCTAAACTACTTTACCTAAACAAAATATTAGACGTAAGCGGTCTGAAACCCCCACCACAGTAAAAAAGCGATCGCACTCAAAACTACAACACTAGAAAGCATGAGAGATAAAGGACTATCGGCATTTTTGAATTTCATGATGCCGCGATTAAAATCTGACATATAAACAAAACCTAAGTAAATGATCTACGTTATTTAATCGAAACAATCTATTTATAGATTGTTTTGATAAGAATTGTTTAAAAGTAACAAAATCTCTGGGAACAAGCATTTGAAAATAGCAAATTATCTATGACTAACAGGCTTGGCATCTTTCGGTTGCCATCTAAACCGCTAAAAAAGTTAAAAGAATTACCTCAAGATGCAGGTGTGTATTACATTACCGCCCTCTGGATTGTATTTTATGTGGGTAAAGCGAAAAACTTACGCAACCGTTGGAAACCTGCACATCATCGATATCAACAGTTTGAGCTTCTACATCCATTTGGGAGATTGCACTACAGAGTCTTGTCAATTAATCAATTACATGGCTATGAAAAAGCTGAGATTGCTAGATTTTGTCCTGTATGGAATCGCACCTCTAGACCAAGACCATGGGATTTACTGTGTTTGTTTTGGGCAGTCTGGGGAAGAGTTATTCTTTACACCTTATTGCTATTACTAGCGATCGCCGTTTTAATTTATTTGCTCCTACAATCGATATATTAATTAAACTCAAAAATCAACCTTACTTGTTTTGTCTTGATTCTTATGGATAGGAACAATTTAAGTCAAGAGAGCTTGAATCGCCATCTCTACTTTCTGGGTGTTGATGGTAAATTAGATACTTAATCAACAGAAATTGAAAATATGCCTCAACTGATTGGAATTTTGGTATTAGCCGCCTACATATATGGGGTTGTGAAATTTTTGCAAGGTTTTCGCCGCACCGATTTTTCTGGCAATCAGTTCGGACTAGCGTTGATGTGGCCTGTACTGTTTGCCATGAACGGCAACTACCGCAAAAACTTCTTTAAAGCACTTAAAGGCTCCTAATGAATTGGTGGAAACGACTAAGATCCAATCCTTTGGCTTGGATTGGGATCACAATTTTAACTATTTTTTATGCAGCCGCGTTACTTGCTGACTTTGTCACGCCCTATGGTGTCACCGAACAAGTCAAAAACGGTGCTTTGCTTCCACCTACACAGATACATTGGCATGATCGTCAAGGTCAATTTATTGGCGCTCATGTCTATCCGACTACTCAAGGAAAAGTCGATCTGGAAACAGGCGATCGCGCACTTATTGTTGACTATACAAAACCGTCTCAAATTCAGCTTTTTTACCAAGGGCGTTTATTTAGCACTGCCAGCGAAGGAAAACTAAATATACTTGGAACTGATGAACAAGGACGAGATCAGTTGACCCGCTTACTCCATGGAGGACGAATTAGTTTATTGATTGGGATTATTGGCACAACTATTTCCTATGCGATCGGCTGTTTTGTCGGTGGGATCTCTGGTTATATTGGCGGCTGGCTGGATGTGGTTTTGATGCGTTTTGTCGAAATTTTGATGTCAGTTCCCTCGATTTATCTATTAGTAGCATTAGCGGCAATTTTACCGCCCCAAATTAGCAATACTCAGCGATTCGCCTTAATAATTGTGATTATTTCCTTTGTGTCATGGGCTGGGCTAGCCAGAATTATTAGAGGGCAGGTATTGTCCATCAAAGAACAAACTTTCATTTTGGCAGCTCGTGCATCAGGAGCAAGCCCATTACGGATTATTTTGAACCATGTTTTACCTCAAACCATCACATTTATTATTATCTCCGCGACCCTCGATATTCCCCGATTTATTGTCGTAGAAGCAGTATTAAGCCTTGTTGGATTAGGTATCCAACCTCCCGATCCGTCATGGGGTAATATGCTATCTTTGTCTACTAACGCTTCGATTGTAATCCTGCAGCCTTGGCTTGTATGGACTCCTGCGCTAGCGATTGTGTTGACAGTGCTATCATTTAATCTCTTAGGGGATAGTTTGCGCGATGCCCTTGACCCAAAAAACATCAAGCAATAAGCTTTAGTTAGAATTGCTTTGGCATAGGATTTTAAGCAGTAATTTTTAGAATGATTTCAAATTTACAATTGTTTAAGAGTTTTTCTGAAAGTCTTAAAATATGCTGCCAAAATATTCATGCAATTAGGTAGTATGGGTTTAATATCTAGACTATTTCGTGTTTTCTATGACGGGTTTTTGCGCTTTCGTCATGCCAATCTGAAAGTTAGCATTAGCAAAATAGGAGTATATTCAGCGTGCAGTACTTAGCGGAACTTCAAAAAAAATCTCAAGCAGCTTTTGGATTAGGCGGTAGTTCGTCTGTTCGTTTACTAGCACGTAATACGGGTGAAAATGTTTGGCAGCCGATTACTAGCGACCAGATTTTGCCAATTCAAGATTCAGGGCAGGCAAAAGATTTTAAAGATGGTCAGATGGTTATCGCCGAAATTACGGGAAGTAACCAAGTTCAGAGCATTCAAGATGCTTCTAAAAAAATTGTTAATATCTTGCAGGCTTTTTCGCGATCGCAAGACAAGTATAAATCTGCTGAAGAAGAAGTTGAACAGTGGAAACAATCTCTAAATTTCCAAAGCCAAGAGTTACATCGTCGTGAGCAAGAATTAGAGCAAAAAGAAACAGAGTTGGACCAGATTGATACAAGAAGGCTAGAGGTTGAGTCGCTAGAAGAAAAGTTTGCCAAAGAGCGTAATGAAATTGAGCAATTACGCAAAAACATTGAATTAGAACGCAGTCAATTTGAAGCTAAGGGAGCAGCCTTAACTGCGGAACAGTCTGAATATATTAAAGCTTTGATCAGCCAGTTATCCACGAGCTTTACAAATCCTGATGCGCTTAGAGACAGAATATACTCAGCTGTTGATCTACTTGATAAGCGTCAAGAAGTGCTGACGAAGTTTTGGCAAAATTTGGATGGACTTAAAAATGAAGTCGAAAAACAGAAGGAAATTTTAAGCACATCAACAGAAGAACTTAATTCTCGCAGAAATCAATGGCAACAAACTCAGGGAGCTTTAGCAGAGGTGCAAGCGGAGCTTAAAGCTCAGCGCGGCATTTTAAAGCTGCAAGAAAATAATATAGCAATGGCAAAAGTTCAACTTGATGCCCAAATCGATCTTTATGAGCAAACATCTAATGCGATCGAGTCATTTGGTGGGCCAGGTAGTATGGAAATACTTAGCTCAGAAGAAGAAAATCGTTTGCAGTCAATGTCTGTACAAGAACTAGAGTCAACAATCAAGGCTTTGCAAGCAGACTTTAATAAGTTAGCAAGTTATGTTAGCGCCCAAGAAGATGAGTTAGCAGGACTAGAAGGAGAAATTGCCGATTTTCAGAGTCAGGTGGAAACGGCTGATCAATTTGCTCGAATTGAATTAGAAAGCAATAAAGAATTTGCAGAAGAGCAGTATAAAGTGCTCGAAGATAGCGTAATGGGGACAAGGCGCAGTATGCAAGAGAGATTGTCAGTACTGAATCAGCAAAAAGCTGTATTGGATCGTCGCAAAGGGATTTCTGTGGAAGCAAGCCCTGTCCAAGGTTTACTACCTTTGCTGTCGCAAATTGAGGCGCAAAAAAATCGTCAAGAACAAGAACTTCGGAAGATGGAGAGTCAAAACGATGCTGTAAGAAACTATTCCCAACAGCAACAAGAAATGCTTACGAGACAAACTCAAGAGCAGCAACAACAGGATCAAGCAATCCGTGTTATCGAAGCTCAACAGCAAGAACGCATTAGAATTGTGGCTGGGCTATTAGGACAAATTAGTGCCCAAGAAGAGCTTTTACGCCCTGTGCAGGATATTGTAGACACGTTGCGTCCACAGTTAGAAGCTGCGGTTCAAGATTTGGGTGCAATGTCGAATGGTAATAGCTCTTCTCAAATTCTGACTGATTTACAATCTGTTATTCAAGATTTAGTGGCTTCATAGAAATTTTTTCGCACCAGAAAAAATCAAAACAAAAAAGAGATGAGGCACTTAGCACCACATCTCTTTTTAAGAGAGCTTACATAAAAAGGAATTTTGCAATGTCCACATCTGTGATTCGTAATCTGTGATTCGCAACCTCTTATTTTGCTATTCCCGCTAACCTAAACAGCGCAATGACTCCAGCATTCCTTTAGCCTTATTCAAGGTTTCTTGGTATTCCTTTTCAGGATCAGAATCAGCAACTACTCCAGCCCCAGCCTGAACACTAGCAGTTCCATCCTTCGTCACCATTGTCCGAATTGTGATCGCGGTATTCAGTTGTCCCTCAAAATCATAATAGCCATAGGCTCCTGCATAAGTACCTCGGCGATCGCTTTCTAAATTGTGAATAATATCCATAGCTCTTATTTTTGGAGCACCGCTTACCGTCCCCGCAGGGAAACAAGCCTGAAGCAAATCCCAAGCGTTTTTGTCTGGGCGAATCTCACCGATAACATTGCTGACGATATGCATTACATGAGAATAAAGCTCAATCGACATCAACTCATCGACTTTTACGGTTCCATTCTTGCAAACACGACCGAGATCGTTCCTTCCTAAATCTACGAGCATGATGTGTTCTGCTATTTCTTTCGGGTCAGCTAGCAAATCCTGAGCTAGTTCCGCATCTTCAGAGGAGGTAGCGCCTCTAGGTCTAGTGCCTGCGATCGGTCGAAGAACTGTCCGCGACACGCCATTGATAACTTCGGCTTTAACCATAATTTCAGGACTAGAGCCAATTAGCTGCCAATCTTTAAAGTTAAAAAATGCCATGTAAGGCGAAGGATTTACTACTCTCAAAGAGCGATATAAACTGAATGGTTCACCCTTAAATTCAGTTGTCAACCTTTGCGAAAGTACAACTTGAAAAACATCCCCCGCTTTAATATGCTCTTTACCTTTTTCAACTGCATCACAAAATTTCTCACGAGTGATATTGCTTGTATAACTCACAGGCGGTTGCGATCGCGGATTTGTCCATTTGATCGCTGTTTTCTGCCGATCAAGCGGGGATCTGAGTTTATCAACTAGTACAGACAAACGATCGCAAGCCAATTTATAAGCTGTCTGAGGATCGTTACCATTGCTTAAGTCAACATAGGCGATCGCCCAAATCTTGCGTTTCACTTGGTCGAACACCAGCAAATTATCTACTTGCATCCACACTCCATCAGGCACATCACCCTCTTGGCAGGGATAAACAGGTACTTTTGGCTCGACCCAATTAATTAACTCATAACCCCAATAGCCAAATAAGCCACCCAAACTCGGTGGTAACTCTGGCAAATGTACAGGAGTGATCGGTGCAAGGCAATCGCGCAAATGCTGAAATGGATTACCGACAAAATTCTTTAGTGTGCCATCGCGAAACGTTTGTGTGGTGCGATCGCCTCTCGCTTCTAATACCCACATAGGATCGCAACCCAGCAAACTATAGCGACCAAGCCGCTCGCCGCCCTCGACTGATTCTAATAAAAAGCTATAGGGCTGACCTTGACATACACGATACCAAGCTGATACTGGCGTATCCAAATCAGCAACCAGTTCCATATACACAGGAACAAAGTTACCCTGCTCCGCAAGCTTAATAAAGTCAGAATACTCAGGGAGAATCATGCGATCGGAATTTCCAAATAATTTGCTTCAACTACACTTGATCTTATCGTGGTTTTAAACACTGCTTAACAAAAAGCTGTAAGTTTGACTTTATCAACACTGTCTATCTAGGCTATATATCTAGGCTACTACTCACGCTATATTTTCATGATAAATCAGCAACAAAGTCGAAACCAAATTATCAGCAATCATGCAAGACTCAAAATGGTATTTTAGAAAATCTGCCTTTAATATTTGATCTGTAATGTCTAAAAACTATAAAGTTACGCTTTTACCAGGCGATGGAATTGGTTCCGAGATTATGAAGGTGGCGGTAGCAGTGCTACAGGCGATCGCTCCAAAATTTAATATTACGTTTGCTTTCGAGACTGCTTTAGTTGGAGGTGCAGCGATCGATGCGACAGGACACCCTTTACCCGATGAGACTTTGCGGCTTTGTCAAAATAGTGATGCAGTTTTACTAGCAGCAGTCGGTGGTCAAAAGTGGGACACAATGCCTTCTAAGCTCCGTCCTGAGCAAGCTTTACTAGGATTACGGGGCGGGATGGGACTATTTGCTAACCTGCGTCCTGCAAAGATTTTGCCTCAACTAATTGATGCATCGACTTTAAAACGCGAAGTTGTTGAAGGTGTAGATATTTTGGTAGTGCGCGAACTGACGGGCGGTATTTATTTTGGTAAACCGAAGGGAATTGTTACTGATGAGAATGGCGTGCGTCGTGGCTTCAATACGATGGTTTATACAGAACCTGAAATTGATCGCATTGCCAAAGTTGGATTTGAGTCTGCTCAAAAACGTCGCGGCTCGGTTTGTTCGGTTGATAAGTCTAATGTACTGGAAGTGTCACAGCTATGGCGCGATCGCGTGACTAGTATTGCGCCAGAATATCCTGATGTGAAGCTATCTCATATGTATGTCGATAATGCGGCGATGCAAATCATTCGGAATCCCAAACAGTTTGATGTGATTCTCACTAGCAATTTATTTGGCGATATTCTCTCCGATGCAGCCGCAATGCTGACAGGTAGTATCGGAATGTTGCCATCTGCAAGTCTCGGTGAGGTAGGTAAACCAGGGGTGTTTGAACCAGTGCATGGTTCTGCGCCAGACATTGCTGGTATGGATCTGGCAAATCCTCTTGCTCAAGTCCTCAGTGCCGCGATGATGTTACGTTACGCCTTTAATGAAGGTGCGGCGGCGGATGCGATCGAGTCGGCAGTAAATAAAGTCCTTGATTCAGGCAAGCGCACGGGTGACATCATGGCTGATGGTTGCGAAAAATTGGGATGCGTTGCTATGGGTGAGGCATTGCTAGCAGCAATCTAGTCAAATAGCAACACTATTTTTAAAGGTTAAGAACGTGTTTAAAAAATCTTCGATAACACGTTCTTTATTGCTATTTTATAGAGCCAAAATAAAAGCCTAATACTGTCCCAATTAAACCTGCTTCAGATGCTAGTATCAGCGCTATTAAATCTTTTGCTAAAGCGCTAGTCTTGTCAAATGAATTAATGTTTTTCTCGTCAACAAAAACTGATACAACTATTAAGGCTACTACTAGCATAAAGCTAGCTCCTATAGTTATAGCAAATGTCAAAATTAAAAAATTAGCTAGTTTTGCGCGGGTTGTCTCTTGCCTTTGTGGGATATCATTTGTGTATGGAATAACCACTTCATCTTTTATTGTTGGCAGAAAATCTGTGTTTGATAGCTCTCCAATATTACCTGTGATATCTCCTGATTCACTATTATCATCTGATGAATAAATGTCATTTCTCTTCATAATTAACTGCATAAATAGTTAAGTGCATAAATAGTTATTTTTCATCTTCAAAATCCATAAACATAACTTTCAGTTGATGATTCACAGACATTTAATTTAGTTTAAAACAATCTCGCGAACTGTACCGTCTCTCAGTTGGACTAGTAGCATACATCCTTGATTGGCAGTAATGTCCTGAATATAAGCAGAAATAGCTACTGATTTTTTAAGTACAATTTCTGGACTTACATTCTGTTCCTTTACAAGCCAATTAATAAGATTAGCCGTTTCATCATCGATTTTGATTGTATTTCGTGAAACTGCTCTACCAAGTGCGGCTAGACGCTCGGAAATCTCCCCAGCAGACTTTCCTTGAGAGACATCGTAGACAAAGTTATTAGAAGCATCTTGACTCGGCATTCTGCCAATCCTGCGATCACTTCTAGCTCCTGTTGTATATTTTGGCATAGGTTTAAAATTCATACTTTTGAATATTTAGTAGTATAGCTTTAGAAAATTACAATCCAGAGGGTAATAGCAAACTTTTCTCGATCGCCTGCCTGACAGATTGATGAACATAGCAATCGCTTTCGAGACATTCGACTAAGAGACGATTTGCTTGGCAATATTGACTCAATTGTTCAATTTGATTGAGAGTGAGATCCCAAATTTGTCCAATATTGCGATAGTTGATCGCTTGTTGGCGTAAATTATTTGCCCAATATTGCCATTTGATATCACTATCAGCATTATCAGGGCAAGTATTAATTAGTTCGGTTAAGGCATTTGCTAAGCGAGGATCAGACATTTCTTGAGCGTATTCTAGAGCAAGGCTAAGATCGAGATCGAGATCAAGCCCCAAATCTTCGCCATCTTTAGTTTCTAGGGCACGGGCTAGATCGAAAGCAAGGTCGGCGTTGAGGTTGCGATTTTGGCAAAGATCGAGATCGAGGACGAGGGTTCGTGCTAGTACATTTGCTAAATTAAGAGGATTGCTTTGGGCGATCGCTCGACCGAGAGTCAAATAGAAAGCTCGTACTGATTGAATACGATCTGGAACTTGAGCAGATTCCGCTTTTTGGTTGACCCATTGCAGCAGGTTTTGTAATTGGCGATCGCCAACTAACAAGCGATCGCATTGATCTTTCATTAACTCTAATAAGCTATCAGCTGAGCGCATCATACCGACGGCAAGGCGAAAAATGTCGTGCCAACGATGATCAGTAATTTTACTAGCCAGCAGTATTAAAGTTTCTTGATTTCCATTAAAAACTAGTTCTCTGGCTGCTAAATATTCCTGAAAAGTTACATGAGAAAAAGAATAAATTCCCTTGGCGCGTTCTACAAATAGCCCATGTTGCGATTCGATCGCCTTAATAATTGCTTCACTATCGAGTTGCAATGACTCATCATCAGTATGAGCTTTGGGTAAATTACGAATGTAATCCGTAATATAGCCTTCAAGATCAATTTGCCGAAAGAAATAATCGCCTTGATAAAAGGTAGTACAAGCCACTTGCGCTAATAAATCCTCTTTGCGTTGCATCGATAAATTTTTATAAATCTGATGTCGCTCAATATTGCGCTTGGCATCCCACTTTTTGAGCAATACATCTAACCCTTCCCGATAAAGCTCCGAGCGATTAGTGGGAAAATCACCATATTCATCGAAAACTAGACACAGCAGAGTTAGCAATAATGGATTAGTAGCTAATTCTTGAATCGGTCGATTATCTTCTACTTTCCGTAAAAAAAGCTCACTATGTCGGGAATTATCAACAAACCAACGCTGAGCAAAATTGGAAATCTGTAATGGCTGAAAGTTAGCCACCTCAACTTCTGTGAACTTCTCAAAGACATATTCCTGCGCTCCCAGTCGGCTGGTAATCACAAAGCGATTGGTATAGTACTGTTCTGAAAAACTCCGTAAATCTTCAAGAACTCGAGGCAAATCATCTTCACGAACTTCATCAAGTCCATCTAAAAACAAAATTGCTCGACCATGCTGCAAAAGTTGCTTTACGGTTAGCTCATCACCAATGTTGTAAGCATGAAAATCTTGAACGATGTAATCCAAAATCCGTGGTTGTAATTCTGTACCAGCATACTGACGCAATGTCACAAAAATAGGCACTAAATCGTTAAAAATATCGCCTTGAGAGCATTTTAGGGCTGTATATTTTAATAACGTGGTTTTCCCTGCGCCTGGTTTACCCAGCAGCAGCAATTTGCTATATCGATTTAGAGCATCCATGCTAGAAACTCGGCTCTCATTGATCGCGGATATTCCTAAGCGATCATGTCCATGGTAGGTAGAAAGTAGTTCAGCAATTCCCAAACGGCGGCGGCTGATGATTTTTTCTAAAACATCAGTTCCTGTATAAATTTCTTCTAAACCGATCGGATGTGACATATCCAAAACCCGCATAGTAGCGCAGCGCTCTTGGATAATTTGACGACTGCGATCGCGCAGTTGCTGTACTAATTCTTCGATATCAATGTTTAAACTAGAAAGAGATCGCTTGGATACTAGAAAATTTTGCTCATTAAGTGAATTTATCACCGAATTAGTCGTCAAATTCAGCAATGAGCTAGTTTCCGCATCTAAATAATTTTGCAAAATATGTAAAAGGCGATTATTTTTACCAGGTCCTTTGCCACTAATGTCGAACTTACGATAAATTTCCCCCATCCGCTTACGATAAGCTTCTTCAGAAATACCCGAAAAGCTAGCAACTTCACGATCTTCGCGATCTTCTCCAAATCGTAATAAGAACACACTTTCCTGATCGGCAGAAAGCTGATGGATTTGCGCCATTCTCGTCAAAAATTTTGGGGGAAACATAAGCTATAGATGTATAAGCTAGCCAATAGACTTAATTTATCAGAAATACGAAGTTTCGCCTTTTATTTCTGAGTTTTATTGCACCAACTATCAATATCAGCTAATAAGCGATCGCCGATCTCCCAAGGTAATAAATGTGCTGTATTTGGATAACTGATAAATTCGCAGTTAGGTAATAACTTGGCAGTTTGTGCTGATGAATTAAAGGTGATATGTCGATCCTGCTCAGCAGCCATCATCAAACAGGGGATTTGAATTTTGCTTAAATCTTGAGTGCGATCGTATCCCTGTCTAAGCGCTTGCATCAGTGCCATTTGAGCATAGCGAGAAGTTTGAATGTAAGCTTTTGCGCCAGTGCTAGAAATCTGGTCATAGGCTACTGAAGTATGTTGTTGGATCAAATACTTGATCATTGAGCGTTTACCAAACCAATTAATATGCCATTTTTGCTTTGGCGAAATTTTTGGCACCATTTTATGCAAACTAACCACGATCGCCAAATTTAGATATTCCCACCAAACAATCTTCGGCAAACTGCTGCGGGGATTAGCGGCTGTGGCAATTAAGATCAAACCGACGATCTTAGGAGTTGAATTTTTCGCAGTTGCCGAATTTTCAAAAGCACGAATCGCTAACTCCATCGCTAAGATCCCCCCTAGCGACCATCCCAAAATTAAATATTCCGAATCGAGATCACTTACTAATAAATTCCAGAGATCTTGTATGTGATCTAACATTGTAAAAGCTGAAATTGACTTACAATTTCCATAACCACGCAAGTCAGGAGCGATCGCACTAAAGCCTCGATCCTGAAAGTGTTGGATAAACATCTGCATTGCTTCGCTATTTCCGGGATGTCCGTGCAAGCAGAGAACTTTGAAACGGCGATCGCTACTCATCAGAAATATGTTTGGTATAAAACAAGTCCTACTTACCTTAACTTAGCAATGATGCAGCTTTCAAAACAAAATGATGCTTCCGATCTACCCTTAGATAAAAGCAACCATCCAAACGACAAGCAAATAAATATAGTCCCTAGTGATGAAGTTATACCTAACTTAACTCACGCCAGTCTCATGGTCATGTTGCGATTGCTGATGAATCATACAGGGATTGCCAAAGTCGAAACACCACACTTAAGTTGGAAAATCTTTATCCATGGGGGCAGCATTGCCTTTATTGTGGATAAAAACGAGTTTTTGCCAACTTTTACTCGCAAGCTGAAAATACATAAAGTGCAGCCTCAGCAAAACCTTCTACAAAGTATTAGTCAAAAACCGATTAGCACTATTGAGACCTGTCGATTGCTAAGTGAAATTTATGCACAAGATCGCGAAAGTTGCCTTGTTATTTTTAAAGAAATCTTGTTTGAAAATCTCTTAGCAATTTCTTTAGAGAAAAAATTTTCGCTCCTATGGAAACCCTTACCGGCAGACACAAAAATTGTTCTCCCGATTTGGAAACTATCTGACCTCGAAAATGCGATCGCTAAGGTTGTCGATCAATGGCGTAACTTTACCTATGTTCGCCATCCGTATCAAACGGTACAACTTTTAAATACTGAGTGCAGTATCGCTCAAGTTCCACTTTTTACTCAAGTCACAAATGGAAAATATCGAATCAGTGAAGTTGCTGATCGTTTTCAACAACATATAACTCGCACCGCCCTCAAGCTTGATAAACTTGCGGAAAATCGCACAGTCGCAATTTTGCCACTGCCCTTGAGAGCAGAAGATATTAATAGTACTAGTGGTGATGACAGCGTGGGAATGCGATCGCATCTCAAAGTGATGATTGTCGATGACTCGCCTGTGTTGCTGAAGCAATTTGGCAATTTACTTACGAGTTGGGGCTATCAATTAAGCCTCGTTAATGACTCCGCTAACGCCACCCAAAAAATATTAATAGAAAAACCCAATATTGTGTTTATGGATATTAATATGCCGAATTTAAACGGATTCGACTTAATTAAACAAATTCGTCGCCAACCACTATTAGCTAATGTTCCGTTGGTATTAGTAACATCTGAAAATAGTATCAGCAATAACTTTCGAGCAAAGTGGGCAAATTGTCGATTTCTAAGTAAGCCTCGTACAGCCGATGACATCAAAGAATTTCGCGAGCAAGTTCGCGCAATTTTGCAAGAATTTGTCCCTATCCGATCATGATTAAGTCAATATTAGAAGTGGTAGTTAAGTAATAACACCGATTTTTATAATAAGAATTGCTGTTATACAAGTAGAACTAGTGACTTGTTCCAAGATGATCGTCTTAGTTAAAGTTAAAATAATGTATCTGAGATAACCAATCTAATTTGTCTGGAGTTGCTACGATCAATGATGTAGTGATCTATCTTTTGTAATGATTTTTTCTACCCAAGTGCCTCTCATCCCAAAAATATGATTGCTATGACAGGTTCCCTACCTAATTCAGACCTTGGGTCTAACAATTTGACAGATGGACAGGTAGTGAGGAATGCCACATTACACATCCTACTGGCCGCTATGCGCGTTATGAGCCGTTCTACTGGGGTGATCCAAGTAGAGACTAAATATCATCGTTGGAAATTATTACTTTCGGGGGGAGGATTAGTATTAGCAGAAGAAGAAGGTCAAGTAATACCCACATTAGTTCGTAAGTACAATAATAGAGGTATTAGCTTTTCTCGTATTCCTGAATGGGAACAGCGACAGGCTAATCGACCTTACTGCTACCCTTTCGTTAGTAATGTTTACAAAAAACATCCTGATATTACTAAAGAAGTTTTAAAAGAAATAGTCTTAGAAAACTTGTTGTCATTGCACCTAGAAGATGACTTCTCTTTTATCTGGCAACCAGCTAATGATCTGCAAATCAATCTACCAGTTTTGCAACTCTCAGCGCTCGAAAATACAATTATTAATGAAGTGCGACAATGGCAAAAGTTTGAGTATGTAAAACATCCTTATCAATTAGTCCAGCTTGTGGATGCAGCTAACTTACTCGCAAGGGTAGGTAATGACAATTTCCCACTTTTTGCTAAGGTAACTACAGGACAAGATCGTATTTGTATGATTGCTGATACTTTCAAACAACCAGTTTATCGATCTGCCCTATTATTAGATAAATTAGCTCAAAAAAATATTGTGTCTATTGTGCCATTACAGGAGCGCAAATTAGATACTGAAATTGGCTCTCGTCCTCAGCCAAATACACCAGCAATTACTAAAGATGAACCTAAAGTTTTTATAGTTGATGACTCGCCTGTATTGCTTCAACAAATGCAACGATTATTAATTAGTTGGGGGTATCAAGTTGATTCTACTGATAATGCCGAAGAAGCTACTGACAAGATCTTGGAGTATAAACCAACCATTGTATTTATTGATATCAATATGCCGAGTTTAAATGGCTTTGATTTGATTAAACAGATTCGTCGTCAACGTGAACTAGCTTTACTTTCTCTAGTCCTAGTTACTGCTGAAAACAGCATGACCAATAATTTTAGAGCGCGATGGGCAAATTGTCGGTTTCTAGCAAAGCCGCGATCATCATCGGATACACCAAAGTTCCGCGACGAATTGCGTAACTTATTGAGAGAACTTGCACCTTTATCAACAGATACACTAGTCTAGAATTTAAGCATTTTATTTTAATCAAAACAAATTCTTTAGACTTAAAAAATGTGAGAGTTTATACTCACAGATTATCAGTCTTTCTGCAAAATAAGATTTGTTGTAAATTCTGAAAATAGCAAAGTATCTAAAAGCCTTTAAAAAACCTTGATTATATATTTGTAGTCACAGTTGTAATCCAGACAAATAATCACTTCCAAGTAAACATTTAAAGTTCAAGATTGAAATTATGAATGAGCGTTTTCTAATAATTGATGATTCTGCTACTCAGCGACACTTGCTAACTTCTTTCTTGCAGGATTTTGGACATACTGTAGATGTTTGCGAATCCACTACAGGTGCTTTGGAAAAAATTATCAATAATCACTATGCGGCAATACTTTTAGATATTGTTTTGCCAGATCAAGATGGCTATAAGTTTTTACGAGAATTGCGATCGCATCAGCAAGTCGGTGATCAATATGTAATTATATGCTCAACCAAAAATACCAAGCTAGAAATTGATTATGGTATAAGGCGAGCCAAAGCTAATGACTATTTGACCAAGCCAGTTAGTCGTGAGTCTTTGTCTGAAGCTCTACTGAAATTGCCACAACAAGTGAAGTGAAATGAGCATCCCAGCCCAAACTAAGCAAAACTTGCGTGATCAGCTAATTGTGCCTAGCAATCGGTATATTGTCACAAAAGTTGGCGATCGCTCGGTTACTTTTGCGGATGTTTTGGTGTCAGAGATCATGATTGTGGAGCGTAAGGCAATCTTGGCTTTGCCATTTTATGAATCAGCAATCGTGGGCGTAATCCATCATCAAGCAAGCGTCATGCCTTTACTGTTGTTGCGATTGTTGATTGGAGAGCAACGCGCTTTAATAACTGAATCTTTGACGGTGGTGAGATTGAGTAAAGTTGCTAATGATTTGAGTGACCACAATCTTGGGGGGATCGGGGTAATTGTTGATCGGGTTATGGGTAGTCTTACTACTGATGAGTTTCAAAATGTAGAGCTAAATTCATCTGATTCACTGTTTTTACCAATCTCTGCTACAAAAAAAATAGATCAAACAGTAGCGAATATTAGAGAGAACGAGTATACTCCCATTGAAATTATCTTATCCAATATTCCTACCGATATTTGGCAACCGCAACGTTGGCATCATTCTAGCCAACTAGCCTAAGCTAAATAACCATATCTAAAAACATATCTAAGAGACCTAGACTTAAAGACTATGCTTAATGATTGGGGTAGGTATAGTGTAGGATGATCTCACGAAAATCTCCGATCCTTTCCCTATAGCGAAGGCATATGGCAAGTACACCTAACAAAAAAAACACAACTCCCGTAGGCAAAACCGCTAAGAACTCTTCAAAGCGATCGCCTAAGCCTCAACAAAATGCCCATAAGCAGAGCAAGTCTCTAGGCTCAATGGGATTGAGTTTACTGCTGACTGCGATTGGGACATCGTTAATCGGTCTAGGAGTGCTGGGATATTTAGTTTATCAAGAATTGTTAGGTAGCGCTAAGCGAGAGGTTGATCGCTCAGCCGAAGCTCAGACCCGACAAATTGAAAGAAAGCTTGCCAATGTGCAACAGTCGGTCGATGGAGTCGCTAATGCATCCAGACTAGTATCGCAACAACAGCCCAAACCCAAAGGGGGAGATCCTTATCAAAAGCTCTTGGTTGAGGGACTGCAAAAGTCTGAGCCGATCGCAGGAATGGGGATTGCTCAAAATGAAAATATGCTGTTTACGA
>JAYVVP010000080.1:0-5922 GCA_043786935.1 Pseudanabaena sp.
TTTTGTCCCTTACGTTTGGAAAGAGCAGTCTGGCTTAAAACTGGAAACACTTGGACAAAAGCTTCCTGCACCTAATGACAAATTACTATTTGGTAATCGTCTAAATAGTCCTTCGTATAAAACAGCGAGTGTGAAAGGAAAAGAACTTTGGTCAGAGCCATACAACGCTTTTGGCAAAACTATCATTACTTACAGTGTGCCGATCACTGATGGGCAGAAGACTTTAGGTATAGTAAGTGCTGATGCGATCGCTATTAATCTTTTGCCTATAGCTGCTGCAAATCCTAGCGCTAGCAGTGAAAGTAAAATTGGATTTGTCGTTGTTAGTGCTAATGGCAAAGTAATTACGGCTTCTGATCAGTTTCAGTTAACACAAGCTCAAAACCCTGCCATAACCGAGTCACTTAATAGCCTCGCTCAACAATCTAAAGCTCAACCAGTAGGAATTGCTCAAACAGGCGGAAATCTTTGGGCTTATCAGAAAATTGAAGGTAGTGATTGGCTCGTTGTTACCTATTTGCCCGAAGCTGAAATCTTTAATAAGCTTTTAATTTTAGTTGGTGGTGTAGCTATAGGTCTCAGTGCAATTTTGGCGATCGCGATATTAAGTTTTGTTGACTCTCTTAAAAAGCGCCTTAAGCCACTTAGCGAAGAATGCGATCGCTTTTTAACACAACAAGGACACTCCAGCTTAAATAATCTTGCAGGCAAAGATGAAATCGATCATCTTAGGCTCTCGTTGGAAAGTACTTTGCAACATGTCAAAACCAATGAAGTTAATTTAAAAAGTAGTCAAGTAACTTCAACCTCTTCGATAGATGACATTTCGTCTGCACAAATCCAGCAAAGTTTTGCTGAGACAGAATTGATGGAGGCGGAAGTCGGCGACTTACTTGATGTCGTCTCATCGATGGAAGAAGGCGATCTCACCATAGAAGCACAAGTAAACGATCGCGCCACAGGGCTAGTTGCCGATACGCTTAATCGATTGCGGGAAAAACTAGTTGAAATTATTTCCAGTGTATTAGGTACAGCGCAGCAAGTTGCCCAAGGCGCTTCCGATCTCGAAGAGCTGGCCAAAACGGTTGTGCTAAACACCGCAGAGCAAGCCCAGTCTGTTACTCAAGGACAAGCTCTAACCGAACAAGTAGCGATGATTGCTTCGCGATCGGCCGCACAGGTAAATGTTGCTAACCAATCACTCCAAGAAGTACGCGACACGGTTACATCTGGACAAACTGCGATTAATACCCTGACCGAAAGTATCAGCGTATTACAGACAGGTTCCGCCCAAATCGTGCAACGGATGAAAACACTGGGCGAATTTGTGGGCTTGGCAGAACAATTTGTGCAAGATCAAGGGCAGATTGCTTCATTAACTCAAGTCCTAGCGCTCAATGCTACTCTTGTAGCCGCTCGTGGTGCTGAACAAAAAGATCCTAAACAATTTGCTAGTGTAGCTCGTGAGTTTGAATCGATCGCTGGTCAAGTTAATGATTTGGCGACTCAAACTAACAACGGCTTAACGGTGCTACAACAACGCACTTCACAAATCCAAACCGTGGTAACTGCCATTGATGTAGAAGTTCAGAATTTAAGCGGATTGGTGGCAGGTTTCACAACAGGCGTAGAAGAATCACAATCTGCTTTTAATAGCATTCAAAGTGCCACTGAAGAAGTTGTACAAATTGGTCAAACGATTACGGAGTCTAGTACAGAAATTGCCGAAGCGGCTGGATCTACAGCTAGTTACATCAGTGAAATCGCTCAGTTAGCTGAGCGCACCGCCAACCTAACAAGATCGGCACGTCAACAAGCAGAATCAATGGGAAATCAAGCCCAGCAATTACTGCAAGGCATTCAATTTTTCCGTTTGCCCAACGTTTCTGTTGATACTACTCAAGCTTTTACTGCTAACCCTATTAACAATATTGCGACAACGCCATCTGTTGATACATCTTCCAATAGCTTGCTTGAATCTTCCCCAGATTTGCCCCAATCAGCAGATGATAATCGTAGTGGATTAGGACTTGTTGTTCCTGCGATCGCCCTAGCAACAGCCGCAACAGCAGTTACTATTTCTCAATCGGAACAAGATGATTCTTCAGCAAGATATATTGCGCCTGATCCTAATATTGATGATTTAGATGACAGCGAATATCTAATCGAAGAAGGTTTGTCAAGTAGTAGCTTTATAGAAAATCCTGACCCTCTCTCTCTCGTAGATTTGGACTATTATCCCGATCAAGATTTTGCCACTCCTATAGAAAATTTCCTATCAGAAGATGAATCTATTGATGCCTTCTTAGGCGTTGCTGATAGTCAAGATCAGACTTCAGAGTCATCATATTTAGATATGCCAGATATGTCTGCGATCGAAGATTCACTTCTTGCTGGTCTTAGACAAGAAATCTATGACGACAATCTTGACGAGTCTCTAAACGATGCTGATGCTGATTTGAGTTTAGATGCTCAACCAACCATGAAAAATCCAATGGAAGGAGTTAATGAGTTGGCGATTATGGATGCCTCTAGCGATCCGATGATCGTCTCGGCTACGTCTTCGTTCTTAGAAGATACAAATTTTGGTACTCCATCGCAACTTTCTGAAGACTCCCTTGCTAACATACCGACATCACTTGATTTTACGATTCCCGATTTAGGTGATGATGATTTTACGATTTTTAGTATGCCGATGGAATCTACACTAGACGATTCAAGTTCATTTTTTGATACTGGTTCAGTTCAACAATTCAAGTCTAATGATTCTAATGTAGATCTCGATCCCTTCTCTATCAATCCACCCCTAACAGAGTCGAGTGATCATAGTAGTGAAGAAGATATATTTGAATTAGATTCGCTAGACGAAAGTAATACTGAGAATACTTTTGAGGAGAATGCCTCTGAGGATGTTATCTCTAATGTGTCTGGAGATTATAACGACTATATATCTCATGAAGAGGTTAATGAATCCTTGGAAAGCTCTTTAGGAAATTTAACTAATGAAGCTTATAGTGATACATTTGATGCGTCTTTTGATGAGTCGCCATTTGATATTGCACTTGACGAAGCTTCAACTGATTCTCTGGATGACTCATTTGATGGCTTATTATTTGATGGCTTAGTAACAGAGCTTTCTGATGAAGACGCATCTGGATCAGATGCTAATGATGTACTCAGCTTAGATCCGTTATCTAGTCAAGCACCTGATATTTACCTTGCCGAATCATTCGATGATTCAGAGGAATTTTCTTTTGAATTAGAAGATAACTCATCAATTAACTCTAATGATTTAGCTGACTCTGACATTTTGAATAGTTCTACCATTATTCAAAATAGTGAAGAATTTGTTGATTACACTGGTCGTCTAGCTATTCAAGAAGACAGCTCATTTGACAACTTCTTAGAAGAGCTTTCGGATGGAGAAACCTCTGAGCAAGATGTTAGCTATCTACTTGATTTAGATCAACAAAGCGATCAATCAAGTGATCGATCGCTTGATAATTTTGAAAATCAAGAGAATTTAGCTGAGTCATCTACTAGCACACCTGATATTTACGTGGATGAACTAGAAGAATTTTCTTTTGAATTAGAAGACGACAGTTCATCAATTAGCTTTAGTGATTTAGCGGACTCTGACATCGTGAATGATTCTGCTGTTATTCAAGACAGTGAAGAATTTGTTGATTATGCTGATCCTTTAGCTATTCAAGGAGATGACCCATTTAACACTTCATTTGACAGCTTATTAGAAGATCTTTCTGAGAAAGAAACCTCTGAGCAAGATGTTAAATATTTACTTGATCTAGATCAACCAAGCGATCAGTCGCTTGATAATTTTGAAGCCCCAGAGGATTTAGCTGAGCTATCTACGCAAATACCTGATATTTATCTTACTGAATCATCAGATAATTCAGACCCAGAAGAATTTTCTTTTGAATTAGAAGACAGTTCATCAATTAGCTTTAGTGATTTAGTTGACTCTGATATCTTGAATGATTCTACGATTATCCAAGACAGTGAAGACTTTATTGATTACGCCGATCCTTTTGATTTTCCTTCAGCTATTCAAGAAGAAGATTCTTTAGCGTTAGAATTTACGATCGCACCTGAATCTACAATTCAAGAAACGGCAATATCAAATTTGCCAGATGAGAAATTAGAGACTGCGTTTCCTTCTTTATTTGATATAAGTGCGGAAGATGCGTTGGAAGACGAGTTTACTGGTTCGATTTGGGAATCTGACGGAAGCATACCTGATGTATCTGATGTGCAGGAAGATTTGCCTCAATCTGAAATTTCATATGTATCAGAATCAGTTAATAGTCCCAATTCTGAGTTTGAGTTGCCAGATTTCTCGGAAATTTTAGAAACTGATGATGTTTCATTGGATGAAGTATTTAACTTTGATGTATCTAACGATTTTGATTCTTTATCGAGTTTATTAGAGTCCGAAGAATCATATATAGTTCCTAATGACGAATTGATAAGTGATTCCGATCTCACTTCAATGTTTAGCGTTGTTAATGACAACTTTAATACTGAACCAGAATTTGGCTTTGAGGAGTCATTAAATATTGATCGTGAAGATAGCTTAAATGTATTGGAGGAGGCTATAGATGAGGAAGGATTTGGAGAAAAAATAGAATCTGATATTGATATAATCGACTTTGGTGAAGCGTTGGAGTCTAGCGGTTCTATATTAGAGAATTCGTTAGATCCTGTGGAATCAATGGACTTATCAACAGATGAGTCTTTATCAAACAATCTAAATTTAGAGGTTTTTGAAAATCTAGTAGATACTTCAACATCTAAAACTGACGGAGTAAAACTATTAGAGGAATCTGATGAATCCGTTCCTGATCTTTCTATGGATTTTTCAGATAGTTGGCTTGAAGAGATTATTAATGAAGAAGAGGATATTGATAATTTTGCTGATTTAGCTATTGAATATCCATCAATGAATGAGGTGTCAGCAGACAGCTCAACTGAATCTGATTATGGATTTGCTGATAATTTACTTGATAGTTTGATGGAGGAGTCTGAAGACGAACCTGTAGATTTATCCGATTTTTCAACCAATTTTGACTTGTCTGCGTCGGCTGGGCTCGGTTCTGTAAACTCAGAGAATGAGAATAATAAATCTAATGATAATAGCGAATCTCAGTTTAACTTTTTCACACCTGATGGGTTAGTTGATGCTCCAGAGGATGTAATTGTTACAGCTAGAGCAGAAATTGATGATTTTTTACTAGG
This sequence comes from Pseudanabaena sp., assembly GCA_043786935.1. Lineage (GTDB taxonomy): Bacteria > Cyanobacteriota > Cyanobacteriia > Pseudanabaenales > Pseudanabaenaceae > Pseudanabaena. Next base: position 5,257 of record JAYVVP010000080.1, read on the forward strand.
TGTTATTGATATAGAAGAATTTGATGATGAAATTTCTAAGCCTAAGGCTGAAGAAAGTGGCTCATCAAATACAGAGAGCAATCCGAACAAGACTAATAACCCACCAATAACTAATGATAGAGCTTAGGCTTTTGAGTTTAATCTAGTTAAAGAAGCATGAAGCATCTCTCTATTTTCGGAATTCTATTATTTTTGGCATTGTTGCGAAGCATACTCAAGCAAAGCAACACAAGGATGTATGTTGTTAATATCACAGGTAGAGTAACTGGGTTTTGATCAAATTGCTTTGACTGTAACATCCTCATATTGCTACACATAAAAAGATATGGCAAATAAACTTCCCTTTTCGCGCCAAAAATCTAACGCAAAGAAAAAGAGGAAAGCCGCCGTTATTGCTGCCCCAATATCTAGACAGGCCTCTAATAAAAGCAGTTGGTTAAATAATTTATCGATTAGCGCCAAAATTCTCTTTGCGATTGGTTCAACAAGTTTTTTGTCATTAATAGGTTTCGCGATCGCCTCTTTGTATTTAAATACCACCCTCGCGCCAATTGTAAATGAAGAGGCTCAGAAGCAATTATCTAACGCTACATTGTTTGTGTTTGGTTTAGGCTTTATTTTGATTGTGGTTAGTTCGTTATTTGGTTTGGTTATTGGAAGTACTCT
>JAYVVP010000081.1:0-2009 GCA_043786935.1 Pseudanabaena sp.
TTACGCATGGCTTCGAGGTTAGAGCGATCAGGATTGAGGAAGTGGGAATCTAGATCAAAATCGGGCATTGTAACGGTTTAGATATTAACGTAAGGAATACGCGGAATAGAAGCAATCAAAGCTTTAGTATATTCATGTTGTGGGTTAGTTAATACATCAGTGGTACTGCCCTGTTCTACAATTTTACCTTTACGCATTACCGCAATGCGATCGCAGAAAAATTGAGCAACAGCCAGATCGTGAGTAATAAATATGTAAGTCAGCTTAAACTCTTGTTTGAGATCGCGCATCAATTGCAAAACTTGACTCTGGATCGAAGCATCAAGCATACTCACAGGCTCATCGCAGACAACAAATTTGGGATTGGTAATCAAGGCACGGGCGATCGCCACTCGTTGCAATTGACCGCCTGATAAATCTGAAGGATAACGTTCTGCGAATTGTGAATTGAGTCCTACTTTTTCGAGAATTGCCTCTACTTTTTCTCGCGCTGATTCGAGATTGGGTGAAAGTTTATGAATTAGTAGAGGATCAGCAATGCTGCGAAATACGGTCATGTATGGATTGAAACAAGCACGCGGATCTTGGAATATCATTTGCATTTGCGATCGCATTTGGCGCATTTGCTCACTTTTGAGCTTGGTTAATTCCACCCCATTGAATCGCACCAAACCGCGATCGGGCTTAATCAATTGCAAAATCGCTCGACCAGTCGTACTTTTGCCAGAGCCACTCTCTCCAATGATGCCAAAAGTTTCTCCTGAAAATATTTCTAAATCAATTCCATCAATTGCTTTAACTAAGCCAACAGATGGATCAAAAAGTCGCGTCACTAAATTTCCACCCGTAAAATAGTGCTTTTTGAGTTGATTAACATAAAGAATTACTCTCTGTGTTGGTTTTTTTGTGATCTTGAGAATTTCTGCTACAGGTTCTTGAGTTTCAGATATATCAGTATTCCCTTCCTGCGGTTCTATATTTTCTGCTACTTGAGGTTGCACTTCACTTTCAATCTGTAAAGGTACAATTTCTGGATTAAAATGGAGAACAGAAGCCAATAAACTCTGGGTATAAGGATGTTGTGGAGAACGGAAAATTTGTTCGACAGTACCAGTCTCAACAATCGCTCCGTTATGCATAACTGCAATGCGATCGCAATACTCGGCAACCATGCCAAGATCATGAGTGACTAACAACAAGCCCATAGAGAGTCTTTTGCGAAGATCGGTTAGCTCTTTGAGGATCTCCGTGGCAACCGTGACATCGAGGCTAGTAGTTGGCTCATCAGCAATTAGCAAGACAGGATTGAGCAAAAGCGAAAGGGCGATCGCTACCCGTTGACGCATCCCGCCGCTAAATTCATGTGGATATTGTCCAGCCCGCGCTGGATCGATACGAACTGCTTTGAGGGCGTTATATACGCGTTGTCTAGCAGATTGTCTTGAGAGCTTGGAATAATGGGAAGCTAATACTTCTAAACCATGCGCTTCAATGCTCATCAATGGATCGAGCCGCGTCATCGGATCTTGAAAAATTAATCCGACTTTTTCGCCACGCCATTTTCCATCTTTTTTCTCAGCGATCGCTTCTCCATCAACCAATATGCTTCCTTCGACACTGGCAGACTTAGGTAATAGCTTGATCAGCGATCGCCCGATTGTTGATTTGCCGCAGCCGCTTTCACCGATTAACCCAAGCGCTTCACCTGCTTGCAGATGGAAAGTAACCTGATCAACGGCAGGCAAAGCATCGCCATAACGAACAGTCAAATTTTCGACTTCAAGCAGCATGGTTTCTAAAAACTTAGTGTGTAAGCATCTCAAGCTAAAATATCATGCTTCAGGACGTAGAAACCAGTTTAGTCTCTTCAATTATTAGGTTTATCATTTTGAATATGTAACCACCTTAAGCATTGGGCAATGGTTCCGCGTAATGAGTAAGAAAAAGCATTGCAATATATGCCGTATGAAGTTAGTAGTAAAAGATAAACTTTGGTTAAAAATACCAGT
>JAYVVP010000082.1:0-2004 GCA_043786935.1 Pseudanabaena sp.
GGACTGGCAGGTTGCTTAATGTGTGGATACTTTTAGCTTACCTGTTTAGTCTTTTTTTTCTTCAAATTTGTTTGGCTTAACCCGAACTGACGTTATTTACCTGTCGAAGGGGCGATCGCGGAAAACGGAGGGATATTTTTGCGTCCAAATGGAACCCAAGATTTGCTTTCTTCTGTTCCCAATTTGTCTAGACATCGCATTCTACTAGAAAATACTTTCCATCACATTAAACAGAAATTCCCTCATCTTCAGACTTCCACTGATAATCAATTCCGTATTACTGATTGGACTTTTGATGTCAATGATTTATCAACCGATGACATTCAAGCTATCTCTTCTCAATATCAGCAAATGGGTTGGAGTTTCACTTACAGCAATGTCCAATGTCATATCAAACCAATCCATCAAGATAAGGCTACTGGATTGCTGTCGGTTCTAAACGACCATTTCCCTGAACTCAATTCTCAGCAAGTGCTAACTGTTGGCGATAGTCCTAATGATGAGGCGATGTTTAATCCTGATCTATTCCCCATCTCGGTCAGTGTGGCAAATATTCATCATTATCAAGACAAAATGCTGCATTTACCCAAGTACGTTACTCAAACTTCTGAGTTTGCTGGGTTTTCTGAGTTGGCAAAATTATTACTGCAAACGTAAAAAGCGGCGCATCGCACCGCCTCTTATTTTTTGGAAAGCAATTACAATTTAGCGATCGCCTCTCATCAATAACAATTGCACCAGTTGCAATGCTGCATAAATCGCTGTCGCTACATATGTCCATGCCGCTGCATTCAACACACGACGCGCACCACGATTTTCATCTCTTTGCTATAAAGTACTGTATTTCTAATAACGCCTTTCCCCTAGTGACGCTAGTTCGAGAATATTTAAGTTAAATTTTCGATGTTTTTTGCTACAGATCTCAAGAGATCGATGTATGCTTACCTTGAGGTTTTTTATCTATAGGAGATGACTTAAGTTTTTTACCCCTTCAAACCAAAAAGCCAGTGACTGCAACCACTAGCTTTTTGAAAACCCGAAGGTACAAATTAAATTTTCGGAAACGGGCAGAGCTGCTTTAGAACGGCAAGATTTGTTCGATGCTTTCTTATATCTTAATGCAAGATATGAGTTTAGCAACAGTTTTTGCTGCAAATTTTTTAAATTTGTTAAAAATAATTATCGAACAAGTCTAAAAAGTCTATCCGTTTCCTGATTGAAATCGCTACAATCTTTACAATCAGGACGATTCAAATGTTTTTAAATTTTCATAGCTTGCCTCGAAAAAGTGGCAAGAAATTTTCTCTTAGCAAGGTTTTGGGAGGTAGGAATTGACTTACTCCCAAAACAATCAGTTTTCAAGCCGTAGATTTTCACCTACGCGGTCAGATAGTCCTTGCCCAATTTGTGATGACATCAAGGGCAAATGTCGGATTATTAGTGACGACTTGGTTCTGTGCATGACCCATCCTACTGATGCAGAGTTAGCGGGTTGGCGATATCTCGGTGAAACTAAGGGCAGCTATTATGCTGGCAAATATGTCAGAGAGCGTCAGGAGTCTGAATCTGAGAGACTGGTCAGACAGGAAACCAATCACAGGTTTAGATCGGCTCAGCAAAAAGCTGAAAGAGAGAGATTAGCGAAATTGCCTGACGCATTACAGCGAGATCAGCAGTTTAAGGGTTATTTTCAAAAGTTAGCGCTCAATGCATTCGACAAAGCAGATCTGCAACTTCGCAGGTTAACTGAACGTGAAATCTTGAAGTTGGGTGCGAAGTCAATTAAGGCTGGCTACATTGTGCCAATTCGCAATCCTCAAGGACAAATTCTAAGCGCTCAAATTCGTCTGCGGGATACTGAGTCAGGACGATATCGTTGGCACAAACCATTTGGGATTGATGCTCGACAACAAAATGGTGAACTACCTCTTGCCTTTCATGCTTATTTACCAGCTCACTTAGATCGGATTGTTTTGGCTGAAGGAACAGGCGTAAAGCCTTTTC
>JAYVVP010000083.1:0-5878 GCA_043786935.1 Pseudanabaena sp.
TCAATCCGCAAAGGCATCACCGCCTTAGTCTGTGGCAAAACCCTCAACTCTGATGTATAAACTTGCCACCATGAGTCAAAAGCAGCCCTCAGGTTCGCCTCTTGCGCCAATATCCCCGTATCCGACTCAATAAAGACTTTGATCTGCGATCGCTCGCGAATCTCAGGAATAAATTCTAAATACTTACTCATTTTTATAACTCTACCTTCATCCTGAAAATCCTTGCAGGGTCAAACCCATGCGCCGCAAACAAATCTCGTTTCGCTTCCACTTCAGCAGTAGGCATACCACCCATCAAATGCGCTCTTACATCATGAGGTTCTGGCGGCGGCGCATTGTCAGCATAGCGGCGAATATTACAGTTATAGTCATTGTCGGCTAACTCGTCACGACTAACCACCGCCGCATAGTTCGGAATCGGCTGAAATGCTTCAAAAGTTGTCACGATCTTCTCGATATGTTCGGGCTTGAGATAATTTTGCGCCCGCCCCGAATGAAACTCTGCATCCGCATTGATAAACAACACCTTGCCCTGCCGATCTTCGGGTTTTGCCCTCCGCGATCGCATCACCAAAATACAAGCAGGAATGCCCGTCCCATAAAACAAATTCGGCGGCAACCCGATTACAGCCTCTAGCAAATCATTATCGATAAAACTCTGCCTAATTTTCTTTTCATCGCCACCCCGAAATAGCACTCCATGCGGCATTACCGTCGCCATCATCCCATTAGTCTTTAGCACCGCTAGCATATGCTGAGCAAACATCAAATCTGCCTTTTTGCCCGATTCGGGACAATAGCCATGCACAAAGCGCCCTCTAAATCCCATATCTTTGCGCTCGTAATTCTGCGAAAAAGGCGGATTGCTCAACACGCGATCGTACCGAATTAATTCCCCATTCTCTATATGCAAAGGTCTATGGAGTGTATCCTCATTTTGAATATTTGCATCCCTAATCCCATGCAGCAGCATATTAATCTTACAAATCGCCCAAACCCCGCCGTTATTATCTTGACCGTATAAAGCCAAATTTTGATAGTCACCACCCGACTCTTCCACATACTGCTTTGATTGAATCAACATCCCACCAGAGCCAACACAAGGGTCATAAATTGACATCCCTGCCTGTGGCTTCACTAATCGAACCATCAACTGCACCACAGATCGCGGCGTATAAAATTCTCCCCCTTTCTTCCCTGCTGAGTCTGCAAACTCCGCAATCAAATACTCATAGGCAGCCCCAAGCAAATCAGGAAACTCAAAATCCTCATTGCGAAGCCTGTACTTACTAAAATGCAAAATTAACTGTCGCAGCTTATGGTCAGGAATGCGCCCCTTGCCGATCTGCCGATTAAAGTCAATATGCCCAACAACACCAGTTAAAGACGCATTGCAATCTTCCAAATCTCCTAAAGCCTTATTGAGACCATCTCCAATCTTTTCGTGTAACTCATCCCTGATATAAGCCCATCGAGATTTGTCAGGCACAAAGAATGTATCGCTGTAACTGCTTGGATGGATCGCCCTTTGCTGAGCCTGCGCTTCTGTTCGCCCCATTGCTATATTTTCACGCAAGATCTGCTCATAACGTTCTTCAAAAACATCCGAAGCACGCTTTAAAAACAGCATCCCAAAAATATATTCCTTAAACTCAGACGCATCTAACTTACCGCGCAAAATATCCGCAGCAGCAAATAAGTGACGTTCGAGTTGGGACAGAGTAAGCTTGCTCATCTAATACAGACTCAACTACAGGGTTAATAATTTCGGATCTTAAAACTCAAACTAACGCTATTAAAGCTCTTTTTCAATACGTCCTGAGTTTTCGAGCGCATCCATCAAAATCTTAGCCATTAGCCAAGATAGCGACCTATCCTGCTCAGCCGCCCATTTCTCCAAAGCTTCTTTCACCTCTGGAGATACATAGGTACTTATTCCAACATTTTGACCGCTTCTACTAGGCATTAGCTCAAAAATTTGCTCAACAGAAATCATCGTAGTACCTCTACTTAAACTTGAATAACCTAAGTTACCTTACATTAATGTATAATCATCTTCATATCCCTTGATTTTTTCATCCATAAAGGTTCGCGATGAGTGCAAAATCTTTGATGACCCAAAGTCAACTCGCCGTTCAGGAGCTTCTTGAAGGACTGATCGAGGATTCCAGTCACTTGGTTATCCTGCCAGAATTGGGATTAAGTAGAGTTGTTGGGCAATCCATTAGCCCAGAAAATATTGGCAATGCAGAACTGCGCGACTTTTATTTTTCTTGCAGCACCATTGATTATTCCCTTGTACAGCGATCTCAATTAGGCATATTCGTGAAGGCTTGCTTTGAGTATCAAGGAATCTATCACGATACCCCTATTCAACAATTACGCGATCGCAAAAAAGCAGCCCTGCTAAAAATCGCAAGGCTACCACTTTTTTATTTTCATGAACCAGCTAAAGGCTACTTGTGTCTATATTCGTCAGCCAATAAGCATGATTGTCTGTGGTCGGGCAATGTATATCGAGGAACGGGACGCACAGAGCTTAAACATTTGCTATTGAACTTGATTTAAAAACTTACTTAGACTTTAGTAAGTCTTGAACATCGATGCCATACTCATACCATTTTTTTCGATTTTCTCCGCCCTTAATACCATCTAGCAAGCCTTGATGAATGCGATCACACCAAAAAGGTATAACGGGAAAACCATTTTCAAGAAATTTAAGAGCTTTATGAATATCAAATTCTTCTAATAAAACCCCTTCCTTAGAGATTCCTACTAGTAACATAAATCGCTTTTCAGTTTTTGGATAGAGCAGTGTTAATGCTCCTTCAAATAGCCAACCTTCAGACTGACGCAACAAATCCAAGACCTGATGACAAATATCAAAGTTGAGTCCTACATGAAGCAAATATTCCATAATCGTTAATGCTACTAGGTCGGGTTCAGTGTAGTAGACATTTCGCCCTTTACCCATTGCGTTAACAGTTGGTACTACCACTCCTCGCTCGCGCCAATATTGCAGTTGTCGCCGAGTACAACAAGTAATTTTGGCGGCTTCTGTACTTGTGTAATAAGAATAATTCATAGCAATCAATAATATATAAATACGTCTTAAGACGCATAAGAGACGGGTAACACATTATGTTCTTCTGTGATAAAGTATTTTCATGAGTCAAATTACTATCCGATGCCGTTTAGTTTCCACCTCAGATACCCGCCAACACCTATGGGAGTTGATGGCAAATAAAAATACGCCATTAATCAATGAAATGCTTTTGCAGGTAAGTCAGCATCCTGATTTTGAAAATTGGCGGAGGCAGGGCAGACTATCTACAGCAGAAGTGAAAAAGATTTGTGATGCACTCAAAACTGAACTGCGCTTTGCTGGTCAACCATCTCGTTTTTATATCTCAGCAATCAAGGCTGTTGATTATACTTTTAAATCTTGGCTCAAGATTCAACAAAAAATACAGCAAAAACTATCAGGCAAGCTGCGTTGGAAAGAAATGCTGTTAAGTGATATTGAGCTAATAGAAATCAGTGGTAAGTCTATTGATGAAATTCGCGCCAAAGCCATAGAACTATCGGCACAAATAATCACTTCCGAAAACCAGCAGAAGACCGAACGAAGTGATCGCTTGTTTAATCTTTACCAACAAACCGATGATGTTCTAACTAGGTGTGCGATTAGCTATTTACTCAAAAATGGTTGCAAAGTCATAGATCAAGAAGAAGACTCTGATAAATTTGAAAAATCAAGACTTAGGCTGAACATCGCAATTCAACGCCTTACCGATCAGTTAGAAAACCGTCTTCCAAAGGGTAGAGACTTAACAGGTAATAGGTTTTTAGAAACCCTGTCAATTGCATCAACCAAAGATCCTACAGATAATTCCGAGTTCTCAGCTTGGCAGAGTGAATTACTCAAAAGACCTAGATCTGAACCTTTTCCTATTACCTACGAAACCAATACAGATATGGTTTGGTCTAAAAATGATAAGGGTAGAATCTGTGTTCATTTCAATGGACTAAGCGCTTATAAGTTTGAGGTGTATTGCGATCGCCGCCATCTTCATTATTTTCAAACATTCTTTAAAGATCAACAAGCTTTCCGAGATCACAAAAGTCAGCATTCTAGCAGTCTATTTGTCTTACGATCTGGTCATTTGATATGGCAAACAAGAGAAGATAAATGCAAAGGTAATCCTTGGGACATTCATAATCTATCCCTGCTTTGTACTATTGATACTCGATTGATGAGTAGCGCAGGCTCAAAGCTTGTTCAGCAAGAAAAACAAGCCGACACTCTCAAGAAAATCAACAATCTCAATGCAAAAGAAAGTCTCACGGTAACCCAAGAATCGTATGCAAAACGCCTGAATTCCACGCTAGAAAGAATTAACAGTTCATTTCCACGTTCTTCTAAGCCAATATTCCAAGGCAAGTCTCATATTCTTGTTGGTGTTAGCATTGGCTTAGAAAAGCCTGCAACCATCGCGATTGTTGATGCAAATACTAACAAAGTATTGACTTATCGGAGCATTCGTCAATTATTAGGCGATAACTACAGATTACTTAACCGAAAGCGCATAGAGCAGCAGCATGACGCGCATATCCGATGCAAAGCCCAAAAGCTAGACAGAAATCTACAAACCTCAAACTCAGAGTTAGGTCAGCATGTAGATCGTCTCATAGCTAAAGCGATTGTCGATGTTGCTCGTTCTTTTCAAGCAGGCAGCATTGTCTTGCCAAAGTTAGATAATGTTAGAGAAATATTAAAAAATGAAATTCAAGCTAAGGCTGAACAGAAGATTCCTAACTACAAAGAGGGACAAGCAAAGTACACCAAGCAATATGGAATCAATATCCACAAATGGAGTTACAGCAGACTCATCGATAGCATTAAGAGTCAATCTGCTCAATCAAATATACCGATTGAAGAAATACGTCAACCTGTCAGGGGTAGTCCACAGGAACAAGCTAAGGAATTGGCTCTAGCTGCGTATCGATCTCGGCTGAAAGCTAATCTCTAGACGATATAGAACCTTGAAAATTTAATATACTAAACAATAGCGCCGCGTTTTATGCTCTTTGCAGCCTCTAGAACGTGCAAAATGAGGGTTAGTTTGACTGTTGTAAGACAGTTATGCTTTCTGACCCTAGTAGCTTCTCACCCTGATGCTGCTGTCGTAAGACAGGAATAAGGTGCGCTCCCAGCAAAAAGGGCGCGGATGTACTGCTGTAGTAGCTACTAAATCACCCCCGACCAAGGGGGAATCCTCCCTATATATGTTTGACGGACTAAATCCAAAGAAAATTTATGATTTGGTTCGCGCAATTATTAAAACCTAATACCTACAGCTATCTCACTGTAGTAGCTATAGGTATTTGAAAGTGTAAGTAAGCATTCTGGAAGGGCATTTAACTTATGTTCGCGCAAACTACATATACAAACCTTGATATAACTTGGTTTCACATGTAGTAAGTTGCGATCGCCCTCCCAGTCATGGGTGGTTTGAAATGAGAACATTCTGCTTATGTGAGCTTCACATTCTCACAAAAAGGGTTGGATTGAAAGAGAGCGCCACGTTGACATTAAAATACGCATTAGACAAAGAACACAATTTGGAATTGATTGGATTGACGACATTAATTTGTCACCTATCGCTGGACGACAATAATATGTCTCGATGACACTTATTTGACACCGTTGACATCAATGTGTCATTGATGTCAAATAATTAGTCACTGTACATATGAACACAAGTGGACTCGAACCACCGACCCCCACGATGTCAACGTGGTGCTCTAACCAACTGAGCTATGCGTTCTGACGGACTAATAATATAACATAGGGAGGATAAATTCAACAAAAAAT
>JAYVVP010000084.1:0-15641 GCA_043786935.1 Pseudanabaena sp.
CATCCCACTGGCTTATATCCTGTAGGAGTGCTAATTTCAGAAGCAGTACGCGGTGAAGGAGCTTATTTAATTAATGATTTAGGCGATCGCTTCATGGCGAACTATCCAATTAGTAAAAACCGAATGGAACTCTCACCCCGTGATATCACCTCACGAAATATTGCTTGTGAGATTATGGAAGGACGCGGAATTAATGGTGGAAACTATGTCCATTTGGACGTGCGCCATTTGGGGAGAGAAAAAATCTTAAGTCGGATTCCCTTTGCCCGTGAAGAAGGTTTACGCTTAGCAGGGGTTGACTGCATCGATCATCCTCTGCCTGTACGTCCGACCGCGCATTACTCGATGGGCGGCATTCCGACTAACATCGATTGTCAAGTAATTGGTAAAGATAGTCAGACGATCATCGGATTCTTCGCTGCGGGTGAATGTGCTTGTTTATCAGTGCATGGTGCAAATCGACTAGGTGCAAATTCACTTTTAGAATGTGTAGTCTTTGGTAAGCGGGCTGGTGAAAAGCTAGGTGCATACGTTAGCGATCGCGCCATGCCTAAACTTGATCCACGTCCCTATCTTGCTGAAGCTGAAGTTAAGCTCAAAAATATACTCTCTAATCAAGGTAATTCTCGCATTGCCGATATTCGCCAACAATTGCAAAACACCATGACCGAGCATTGCGGTATTTTTCGTGATGATCAGCGTTTAAAAGATGGTCTGCAAAAACTGCAAACTATTCGCGATCGCTATGAAAATGACCTCCTAGTAGATGATCATAGTGCCGTATTTAATATGGAACTAATGCAAGCGATTGAATTAAAAAATTTGCTCACAGTGGGCGAGATCATTATGTCTAGTGCTTTGTCACGCCGAGAAAGTCGGGGCGCACATTCTCGGGAAGACTATCCAAACCGTGATGATGTAAATTATCTCAAACATACGCTTGGCTATTTAGAGTGCGATAATGTATTAACGAGTAATCGATCCGTTGACATGAGTTTGCAATCTATTGATTGCGATCGCTTTACCCCCCAAGAGCGCAAATATTAATAATTAGAGCGCGCGGTGCATCCTAACCCAGATTTAAGAGTGAAAATTAACTGTGGCGATCGACGAATTTGTAAAACTGCTTGATCAAGGCGTGACTAGCTGGAACAAATGGAGAGAAGATCATCCTGATGTTCGTGGTGTCGATCTCAGTGAAATCCAGCTAGAAGGAATTGATCTGACTGGAATTGACCTGAGTATGGTCAACCTGCGTGGAGCAAGATTCCGTGGAGTTAATCTTACTACGGCTAACTTGCGTGGTTCAGATTTGAGCATGGCAAATCTGCGAGGAATAAATCTTAGCGGCGTAAACCTAAGTTCAGCTTATCTCAGTATGATTTGTCTTAGTGAAGCAAATCTTAGTAGAGCGAATTTAAGTGGTGCTGACTTGCGCGGCTCTAATCTGCAGCTCGCTAATTTTGATCACGCTGACCTATCGACAGCAAAGATGAATATGTCTAGCATGAATGGGGTGAGCATGATCGGTGCAGTTCTAATCGGCGCAAATTTATGCCGCGCTGAGTTAAGAGAAGCTAATTTAGCTGGAGCTGACTTTAGCCGTGCCAATTTGAGTGAGGTAGATTTATCTCACAGTAATCTCAATGTGGCGGCTTTAGTAGGTACAGATTTGATCGGCGCAACTCTAGTTGATGTTGACATCAGTGAGTCAAATCTATGCCGTGCTAATTTAATTGGCGCAAATCTCTATCGAGCTAATCTTTGCGGATGCGACCTGATTGGTGCTGATCTGCGCGGTGCAAATTGTAGTGAGGCTTATTTTATCGGTGCGGATCTGAGTCGAGCTGACCTGAATCGGGCTGAATTTACAAGTTCTAATCTCAGCAAAACTAATTTTAGTGGTGCAAATATTGAAACCACTGACTTTCAAGGTGCAATTTTGCCTGATGTTTGGTAGCTAACGTAAGGTTAATTCATGAATTGCCCTTACATTTTAGGCTTTTTAGAACATAAAAAAAGATAAGTGGCGGCACTCCGCGCCGCCGCTCGCTTCTTAGGTTTTGTTAAGCGCCTAATGCGGTTATAAGTATGTAGCAGGATCAAGCGGTTCACCATTGGCTCGCAACTCAAAGTGCAAGTGAGGACCAGTTGAAAATCCTGTTGAACCCACTGCGGAAATTGGCTGACCTTTTTCAACCATATCGCCATCTTTTACATATAGCTCACTACAGTGAGCATAAAGCGTAGTCATACCATTGCCATGATCGATAATTACAGCGTTGCCATAGCCGCCATACCAGTCTGCATAAATTACTCGACCGCGCTCACTGGCATAAACTAAGCTGCCATAGTCAGCACCAAAGTCAATGCCAGAGTGAAATCTCTCCGTCCCCAAAATTGGATGGGTTCGCCAACCAAAATTGCTAGTAACAGGTCCAATCGTGGGATACATCAGTTGTCCTGTCCCAGGGGGCAGAATCAACCCAGAGTAAGGCTGGACTTTTGCCAAAATAATTGCTGACAGTCGGCGTGAGTCTTCTAATAGTCGATCTTCAGCTTGTGCTAGTGCTAGGCGATCGCTTTTGAGTCGATCAATAGCATTTTGTTGAGCGACAGCTTCAGATTCTATATTTGCTTTTTGATATTTCAGCTTTTGGGTTAATAGTTCGACCTCATTTCTTTGAGCAATTGTCTGATTGCGCTGCTTGTCTACCCGATCTGATCTTTGGGTTAGTTCGGCAAGTAGCTTGCGATCGCCATTATAAATTCGTTCAATCTGACGGCGGCGATCAGCAAATTGATTTAGATCTTTACTGCTGAGAAGGGTGATCCACCATTTTTGGAGTTGTTGCCTTTGCAGATATCGTAAACGAGCTGAAGTTGCCTCTCGTTTTTTATTGAGGTCGTAAACGAGATCTTGAAGCTTGGTGCTCAGAGTTTGCAATTGGCTTTTCGCTTGGCGGATTTTTTTCTCATTGTCTTGGATTTGAGCATCAGTAACTCTCACATTCCGTTTTAAAGCCTCTAAACGAGACTGGGCGGGCTTAGAAAGAGCATTTATTTGTTCTTGTTGCTTCTGAATGATTTGACGTTGTTGATCGACAAAGTTTTGATAGTTTTGTAACTCTTGTACCGATTCTGCTTGCGCGGGTGTAAATTGCGTCAACGTCAAACTACATCCGATCGCGATCGCGATAATTACCGTCCCTAGCCACAGAAAGCGTTGTGTTAGAAAATTATTCAGCCAAGATTTGCTAGTTATATGCCAATAGTGGCGATCGCGCATTCAGTCCACCAAATATCCACAAACTAGGGCAAGATTTTAACCGTATTTTGTCCTTCAATCAAATCTATCTTAAAATTTGTAGCGATTTTTAAATCCTAAAAGCATATAAAAGTATATAGAGAAGCTTGGCTTATCTCTCTAGAGAATAATGGCGATTGCTATCGAGATAGTAAATTATTAATTTTTATAAAACTTCTGTATATTCCGATACTAAAAACTGAATATATAGTGTTTTTATGACATACTTTTGTTAATTCATTTAATTCATAAATTTAGCGCTTAAAAAGCTACTTAAACAATTGCCGAGGTAAGCCCATGAAAACCACCGTAAGTCAACATAAATCCAAGTTTACTAAGTATATTAATAAGAATATTAATCAGTCTCCTTACTCTCACTGTCTACTTCCATTACCTTCTACATGGGTAACCCTACTAGATCCGCCCATGTCAACTAGTTGCGACGAAGCACTGTTAATGTGTCAGTATTCAGATGGTCACTGGGCTGCATGGTTACCTGACTTTGGTGAAATTAAATTACATTCAGGTCAATTTTGTCGCATGTCGTAGAGCAATCAACCAAAAAAAGAGAGGTAGCACAAAGCACTACCTCTCTTTTTTGTTTTTACAGTACTTTTTTTGCTATACCTATCCCTAGGTTATTGGGCGAAATCGAGAAAATGACCAAATCTACTAATATCCATCTATGGATTCCCGAACTTTTCTGCTCTAAAGGCGGAATTCAAGTATTTTCAGGTTTTTTATTGCAAGCATTACAGGCGCTATATCCCCATGCAAATTTAAGTGTTGTACTTAAAAATGACTCAGCAAATGTGATTGATCAAAATAGCAATTTTGCTAATCTTCAAATTTATTGTTCAGGTGCAATTAAATCTCCGCTCAGAACTGTATTCTTTGCTCTGCGATTAATTGGTTTAGCGATCACCCAAAAACTAAATCTAGTGATCATGACTCACCTAAATTTTGCACCGATCGCTCTTTTCTTAAAAAAAATAATTGGTACGAAATATATCGCGATCGCGCATGGGATAGAAGCATGGGATATTCAAAATTCATTATTAAAAAAATCTCTACAAAGTGCTAATCTGATCCTCGCAGTCAGTCACTTCACTCGCGATCGCCTATGCCAAGAGCAAAGCTTGCCAAGCGACAAGGTCGAAATTTTACATAATACCTTTGATGCTAAAGCTTGGAAAATCGCTCCAAAACCTCAGTATTTGTTAGAAAAATACGGTTTGAAACCTGAGCAAAAAATTATCTTAACTGTTTCTCGCCTAGTTTCATCCGAACAATATAAGGGCTATGATCGATTGCTAGAAGCAATGCCAGTCATTTGTCAAACTATCCCTGATGTTCATTACATCATTGTTGGCAAAGGCAGCGATCGCGATCGGATAGAACAAATCATTGATAAAAATAACTTACAAAATCACGTCACATTAGCAGGATTTATTCCAGATCAATATCTATGTGATTACTATAATCTTTGTGACTTATTTGCCATGCCTAGCAAAAGAGAAGGATTTGGGATAGTTTACTTAGAAGCTCTAGCCTGTGGTAAACCTGTATTAGGGGGAGATTTAGATGGAGCGGTCGATGCTCTATGTCACGGGGAAATCGGAGTATTGATTAATCCTGATAATCTACAAGAAATAGCAGAAAAAATCATAAGAATTTTATCAGGATACTATGAAAATCAAGTAATCTATGAACCTAATGTATTACGACAAAAAACAATTACTGCTTTTGGATTTAACCATTTTCAGCAAACAATATCTAAATATCTATCGAGATTTTTGGATTAATCAAGATCCTAAAAATTGCCGAGAAATTCTCTGTCTTCTACTTTCTATAGCAATCAAAAATGAGTTACAGCAGTTGTTAATCAAACCCACTAAGACAAGGGTCGCAGGGCAAAGCCCCGCAACAGGTTTTATATTATTATTTGTGGTAGGTTTGAAAGCAAATTGCTGTATGAAAAAATCTTCCAAAGAATAAATCTTTCATAACTATCAAAAATCTATAGAACATCTCGGATTGCTATATTCATTTATGTTGACTAGGAGGGAAAATGTGTGGAATTGCGGGTGTCTTGACTATGTCATTGCAAGATTCGACTGAGCGATATATTCAAGCGATGCAAGCAGCTCTTAAGCATCGGGGGCCAGATGATCATGGTACTTATTTATCTAAAGATCGAAATGTCGGTTTAGTTCATACTCGTCTTTCAATTCTTGATCTTAGTCAAAATGGACATCAACCGATGCACATGGCAAATCAACGATATTGGATTACATTTAATGGAGAAATCTATAATTTTATTGAATTAAGACGAAAGCTAGAGAACGAAGGAGAGTCTTTTTTTTCGCATACAGATACAGAAGTTATTCTCAAACTCTATGCTAAGTATGGTGAAGAATGTCTAAGTCTTTTACGAGGAATGTTTGCTTTTGCGATTTGGGATGATCATGAGAAAGTATGCTTCATTGCTCGCGATCCGCTAGGCATTAAACCACTCTATTATTGGCAGCAAGGCTCGACTTTAATTTTTGGTTCAGAATTACGCACAATTCTAGCAACCGATGTGATTCCGAAACAATTAAGTTCTACTGGTTTATACACATATCTAACTAATGGCTCAGTATCAGAACCTTGGACGATGATTGAAGGAGTAAAATGTTTAGAAGCGGGTAATAACTTGACATGGAAACTTGGCAAGGTTCAGCAAAAGAAATATTGGCAAATCAATTTTGATTCATCTTTTGTTAATTCACCCAATTATCAATCAATTAGTAGTAGTGAAGCGATCGCCAATACGCGATCAGCTTTATTCGATAGTGTTAAACATCATTTTATAAGCGATGTACCTGTCGGTATATTTCTAAGTGGGGGAATCGATTCAACTGCGCTCGTAGCGATCGCTAGACAAACACAAGCAAATGAACTAAAGACTTACTCGATTATATTTAATGAAGAGCAATGGAATGAGGGAGCAATTGCGCGGCAAGTAGCTAATCATTTTGGGACATTGCATACAGAATATTTGCTTACCGCCGATGTTGGTAAGAGCTTATTACCAGATTATTGGCGATCGCTTGATCAACCTACTATCGATGGGTTAAATACTTTTTGTGTATCTAAAATTGCTCGTCAATATGGGATGAAAGTAGTACTATCTGGACTTGGAAGCGATGAATTATTTGGTGGTTATAGAACCTTTCAGAACGTGCCAAAGATGGTATTTCATAGACAAAAATTAGCTTTTTTAAATGCGATCGCGGGACTAGTAGGCAAGGGGCTAGAAAGATTTACTAAATCACCAAAATATCGGAGGTTTGGGGCATTTCTTACCAAAGAAAACTCAATTAAAAATTCCTATGGCTTAGCACGTGGAGTTTTTTCTGATCTTGAAGCCTTACAATTAGTTCAATTTTATTTAGGAAATGATGCTGTTAATCAATTACAAAATGAGATCATAAATTTTACTAAAGCAGAAAATCATAGTTCTCTCCATTTTCCCACCCCCGAAGACGAAGTTTCTTACTTAGAACTAAGTCGTTATATGCGAAATCAATTGTTGCGCGATAGTGATGTGATGAGTATGAAATGGGGATTGGAACTGCGCGTCCCTTTTGTCGATAGTCACCTATTTACCGAAATCAGCCAAATTCCTGCACCGATCCGCCTACAAAGAAATAAAAGCCTATTGACACAAGCGATTCCAGAGATTCCAGACTATATTACTAATCGTAAAAAACACGGATTTACATTTCCATTTGAACAATGGATTGGCAATGAATGGAGCGACTATACAATGGATATAGAAGTACCTCGTCATATTCCTTTACCCCATAAACAGTGGTATAGACGTTGGAGCTTAGTAATTTTACAAAATTGGCGAAGGACTATTTCAGCATGAAAGTTCTCCATATAATTCCTTCTGTAGCCGCAGTCCGTGGTGGTCCTAGTCAAGCCGTGATCGAAATGGTGCGTGGATTGCGATCGCAAGATGTTGACGCTGAAATCGTCACAACTAATGACAATGGTAAAGACTTGCTAAATGTGCCTCTATATGGACTTACAGACCGTTTAGGAGAATATGCCAATGTGCCGATCCGATTCTTTCCGAGATTTTCGCCAAATATAAATGCTGTGCGCGAGTTTGCCTTTTCAGGAGCATTAACAACTTGGTTGTGGCAACATGTCACCGAATACGATTTAGTTCATGTTCACGCAATTTTTTCCTATGCTTCCACAATTGCTATGGCGATCGCGCGTATCAAAAATGTTCCTTATATAACTCGTCCACTAGGGCAACTGTGCGAATGGTCATTGCAACAAAGTAAACTTCGCAAACAAATCTATCTCAATGTGATCGAACGTTCTAATTTACTACACAGTAAATCACTCCATTTCACGGCTGAACAAGAAAAGACAGAATTTAATCAATTAGGATTAAATATTCCTAACTTCATTTTGCCTCATGGAGTATACGTCCCAACTCCAATTTTAGATGCTAAAACGCAAGTACGCAAAATCCTCCATATTCCCGATCAACGTCCGATAATTTTATTTATGTCACGTATCCATCCTAAGAAAGGATTGGAATACTTGATCTCTGCTCTTGGCAAATTAAAAGAATCCAATTTTGTTTTGGTGATTGCAGGCAGTGGCGCTCCTGATTATATCAATCAAATTAAAGATTTACTAGAAACTTACGATATCTGCGATCGCACTCACATGATCGGCTTTGTCAAAAGTGAAACCAAAAATCTTTACCTCCAAGGTGCGGATATTTTTGCTCTGACATCCCATTCCGAAAATTTTGGCATCGCTGCTATCGAGGCTTTAGCGGCTGGAACTCCTGTACTGATTACCGATGGCGTAGCGATCGCGCCAATGGTCAAAGAACAAGCGATCGGTTATGTCACCAAACTAGATGTTGAGGCGATCGCTTCCATAATTCAAGAATTTTTTGATCATCCCGATATTGCTAGACAAAAAGGCGATCGCGCTACTTTATATATTGCAGAACATTATAGTTGGGCTAAAATAACTCGTAGACTGATGGCAGTATATGAAAATCTTCTATGAATACAATTAAACTTTTATATAAAACTGATTTTAATCTTTGGCTAAGAGAAACTGTAAATCTATTACGCAAAGGAGAAGTTGACAAATTGGACATAGAAAATCTTGCTGAAGAAATTGAAGATATGGGGAATAGTCGGAAAGATGCTTTAGAAAGTAATTTAATTAGGGTGTTACAGCATCTACTTAAATGGAAATATCAACCTCAAAAACGCACTAATAGCTGGAAAGCATCAATTACTGAGCATTCTTTACGTTTAAATAAAGCTTTTAAAAAAAGTCCTAGTCTTAAGCCTTATTTTCAAGATGTATTTGGAGAATGCTATCAAGATGCCAGATTAATTACCTCTCAGGAGACAGGATTAGATATTTGTATTTTCCCCGAAACTTGTCCCTTCGAGCAAGCAGATGTTTTGAACCCTCAATACTTACCTGAAGATTAACGAACAATAACTATTTTAAAAAATTTATGTCAAACACAAATTCAACTTACGAATACACATATACAACGGCTGAATCTGGACATCATCATAACTATCTATTACCTCCTTTGTTAAAATTTTTGAATACTGTCCAGCAAAATAGAACCAAGAAACTACGAGTTTTAGATATTGGATGTGGCAATGGAAGCTTGAGCTATCTAGTCGCAAAGCAAGGTTATGAAGTTATAGGAATTGAAGATTCGGCTTCGGGTGTTGCTGCGGCTAGCAAAAGTTTCCCAGAATGTAAATTCATTTACGCTAATGTTTATGATCTCCCATATTCAGAATTGGAAGGGAGCTTTGATGTTGTGATTTCTGCTGAAGTAATTGAACATTTACAATTTCCGAGAGAACTAATTAGAGCTGCTAAAAAATGTCTAAAGCTAAATGGTTCATTAATTTTAACAACTCCGTATCACGGATATCTTAAAAACTTAGTTATGAGTTTGACTGGTAAGATGGACAGTCACTTTACAGTTTTATGGGATGGCGGACACATCAAGTTTTTCTCAGTCCAGACTTTATCAACGTTGCTAACTGAAGAAAAATGTACTGATTTCCAATTTGAATTTGCTGGCAGAATTCCTTACCTCTGGAAATCCATGTTAGTTTTAGCAACTTTCTAGAACTCTTATGATTACCAGATCTCTAGAGCACATTACACCATTAATTCTTACTTATAATGAGTCTCCCAATCTTGAACGTACGTTAGCGCGTTTAACTTGGGCAAAAAGAATCGTTGTAATTGATAGTTTTAGCGACGATACAACGCTAGAAATTTTAGCTGTTTATCCTCAAGTAAGCGTTTATCAACGCAAATTTGATACACACACAATCCAATGGAACTATGGATTAGAGCAAATAAATTCTGAATGGGTTCTCTCTCTGGATGCAGACTATGTGTTATCAGAGGAAATAATTAGAGAACTTCTATTTATCTTTGAAACTGGAAAGCCCGAAATATTTAATGGCTATTTTGCTCGATTTCGTTATTGTGTATTTGGGAAACCATTGAGAGCAACTTTATTACCAGCACGTCAAGTCCTATTTCAAAAAAATAAAGCTATCTATATTGAGGATGGACATACGCAATTGCTCCAAGTTCAGGGTAGGTCTGGCAATCTCAAAGCTTATATTAACCATGACGATCGCAAGTCTTTAAGTCGATGGTTGCAGTCTCAAGATCGCTATTTATTGATCGAAGCTAGAAAGCTGTCCATAACACCAAACAGTAAATTAAGTTTTGGCGATCGCCTTCGTAAACTCAAAGTAATTGCCCCAATTATAATTTTGCTTTACTGCTTGATTCTTAAGGGTGGGATTTTGGACGGGTGGGCGGGTTGGTACTATGCATGGCAAAGAATGCTCGCTGAGATTTTATTAGCTATTCGGTTGATTGAGTTAGAACGCGAACAATAAAGACGAAGTAGCCCTAAGCTTTACTTGTTTCTATATTAAATTGCTTAAACTGATTTTAGCGGTTGTTAAACCTTTGAGCGGTTGTCGTGGTGGGCATTACGCCATCATTGTAAGGTGATGCAATTTCGGATGGATCTAGAAGTTTAATTGTCATTTGATTGTTTTTGATCCAGCCTTGCTTTCTCAATAATGCATCTTGAGACTTGCCAGAATTTAAGGTTTGGGGTAACTGTTCGCGAAGCCCATTTACACGCTGCTCGACTGAGTTTACCTCTGTTGTAAGCTCGTCAAGTCGTTCTTTTTGTGATGACTGATAGGGTAATAATTTTGTAATTGCAGCGATCGCGGCAAATGACAAAGCCAAATTGACAGCAATCACGATGATCGACTCAGTAGCTTTAGAACGGCAGAATTTATCTTTTTTGCGCTGGACGGTGTGAGCAACTGCCTCGCTGTAATTATTTGCACTATTAAAAGCAGGATTTGCAGGCATGCGTATAGGTATCAAGTTGCTGCCTGAGGTAGAATGATTGCTGCTCGAATTTATGATCACGTCTTCAGTCCGCCCCAACTTACCATGCGATCGGCGCAGGGCTTGTTTTGGTACTTCTGGAGAAAAACGCGGAGATAAATCTCGTTTAGCGACCATTCGCAACCTCTAGGCAGTAAAAAAAATAAGCAGATGATGACTAGGAATTGGAAAGAGCAGAACCTAATAAAGCCGCTAATACTGCGGGAAACAGTGCAACTACTAGTGCTGTCAAAACTTGAGTATCTGAAAGACTCATATGATATCTCTTAATATATAGGTTTTTATTTCAACTTTAACAATACACTGTCATATCAAAAATTGACTAATTATAAAACTTAGAAATTAGATTTACTTTACGAATATTTCTAATTTTTGGATTTTACGTTTTTTGATGTTCCAAGACAAATTTTTGAATGCGATCGCAGGTTTCAGGACGAATCTCATGGGACATTTCATATTCCTCATATTCTACCGTTACACCCAATCGCTCAAACATTTCTCGCGTGTTTCGAGCCACTCCAATTGGCACAACTGTATCTTGCGTACCGTGAGCAATCAAAATTGGTGGTAGGGGTTTACCTGCAAGTTTTTGTAACTGCGCTTCACTAATATGCAAATATCCACTTAAAGCAATCAATCCTGCTAAGGGAAATACCAAACCAATATCTAAGGTCATCGCCGCACCTTGCGAGAAACCTAGTAAAAATGTCTTCTCTAAAGGAATCCCCGTTAGTACAGGAAGATCTTCTAGAAATTGACTGAGCAGTTCACAACTTTTGGCTAAACCTTCGGCATCAAGACTCTGTAAGTCATACCACATTTTGCCGTTGGGAGTCGGATGATCAAATGGGGCTTCAGGACAAATCCATTGATAATTACGGATTCCCACGATTGGTACAAGCGAGATTAAATCATCACAGTTTGCGCCCCAGCCATGCAGTGCGACGATCGCACCAAGCGCATCGGGATTAGGCAGTTGAGAGGGAAACGAGCGGTAATTTAAGGTCATAAATAAAATTATATAGCGATTGACTATCTCTCACAGCCAACTATCACTTTTCGCACAGTCTAAAGAAACGTCGGGGAGATTAAAAAGTAGATCGTCCCATTATCGTCCCATTTAGTGTGTGCTTGTAAATTTCAGGCAAATGGATTGTATTAAAACCATGTCACTGCCTATTCTGCCAGTGGCGGCATAGTCTGCGTTGGAAAGCAAAGGCATATCAAGCGATCTCCAAAGTGACTATCGACTATCCTAAGCATCGATCAAGGCAGATATAGGTATAGATATAGGCTTCAGCTCTCCTCTTCTTAACATAAATCCACCTTAAGAAAGTCTTAGGATTAAGTATCAAAATATTAAAAAAGCTGTTTAATGAAAATATCGGGGAGCTATTTAATGACATTCTTAGAATAATTATGAAAAACAATGTCAGAGGAGCTATTTATCCAAAAGAGAATTTACTAATAGATATTCTATGTACTGAGTTTGGATTGGAAATAGTTTTTAAGGCTCTTGAGTATCAAGATCATTATCAGATTCTCGGCAAATGTAGTCCTGTTCTGCTATCAGATATTTTTAATATTCTTTCCTATAAGTGGCAAGCTGGAAAAGCTAAAGAGTACTTTGAGTCACTCGAAGAATGGATAAGATGTTGTTTGATATGCTGTTTGGTAGAAGATTATGCTGCCAATAAATCTTGTTTTAACTGTCGGTTTCTAGAGTTTAAACCACAGCCAGAAAAAAGCCTTTAGTACAGGCAAATTGATTCATTTACAGAACTAGTCCCGAAGACAGCGCTTAGCCTTGCCTTACTTGATTGCTATACAATAAATATATATAGGATATGCTTTTTTAAAATAAATCATAAAAACTTTTAACAACTGCTGGAGAATTGCCTGAATGCAACTTGTCGCGCTTCAGAACTTACTTGACAACTCATCATTTGCCGTTCTCTTTGTGACCATGCTCATTTTTTGGGTACATATCGCATTCCCAAATTTGCCATATTTACGATCGCTAGGAAACGCTGGCATGGCGATCGCTAATCTTTGTATTGCGGCATTATTAGGGGCGCGGTGGATTGATGCAGGCTATTTCCCCCTTAGCAATCTTTATGAATCGCTATTTTTCTTGGCATGGGGTCTCACCGTAATGCATTTGGTCGTTGATCGGATCGGTAGCAAGAGCGCTAACGATAACGCCAAGCGTCTGGTCGGTGCATTCACCTCACCTCTTGCGATGGGAATCACCGCGTTTGCAGCTTTGGTTTTGCCCGCAGGAATGCAAATCTCTGAGCCACTTGTTCCAGCCCTTAAATCTAATTGGCTGATGATGCACGTTACTGTAATGTTGCTTAGCTATGCGGCTTTGATGACAGGCAGCATTTTAGCGATCGCCTTTTTGATTGTTACTCGGGGTCAAGATGTAGTGTTACAAGGTAGTTCCTTTGGTACAAATCTTCGCAGTGTTGCTGATAATCTCAACCCTGAGCCTTTCGCGGCTTTTGCAGTTGAAAACATGGGCAATATTATGCAACCTGTCAATCTGCGATCATCTGGGGTAACGATGCTGAAAGAAATCGCACCTCAAACCAAACCGTTATCTTTGCGTCGTCTCACTCTCGGAGAAACCTTAGACAATCTTAGTTATCGTGCGATCGGACTAGGATTTCCATTGCTTACGATTGGCATCATTGCTGGTGGAGTATGGGCAAATGAGGCATGGGGTTCCTATTGGAGTTGGGATCCAAAGGAAACATGGTCGTTAATTACATGGCTTGTTTTTGCTGCTTATTTGCATACTCGGATTACCAAAGGTTGGCAAGGGCGCAAACCTGCAATCTTGGCTAGTTTAGGGCTTGTAGTAGTCTGGACTTGTTATCTAGGCGTAAATCTTCTCGGCAAAGGTTTACACAGCTACGGCTGGTTCCTATAAAAAGAAAGACTCGCAAAGCGAGTCTTTCTTTTTATATTAAGGTTCTTGCAAAGCAAGAACCTTGCTTATTTTTAGTTTTTTTCGCGCTTGCTCATTAAGTCTTGCTCAAACTTAGGTAAACTCTGCAATTCAAATACAGTTATTTGACCAGAGTTAGAGCTACCTTTGCCATTTTGTAATAACTCCACCCAATACGCATACTTCTTACCCTGTCGCAATTCTCCTTGTAAAGCCCAAAGAAGTGATGAGGCATTTTTGCCTTGAGATCGCGCTACCGTTGCCGCAGTTGGATAAGCATAAACTCTTTTAGCGGTGGCATAGTCGCGCATAATCTCTGGCCCATAAATAGAACGCAAAGACTCCTCTAGACGCGATCGCGTGACCCCGTTGATAATGTCAAAAAACTTGATTTGCTCACTGCGGATCAAATAAGCATTCCCCCTAATTTCGGCTGTCCCTGGCAATAAAATACTTGCCTGAAACTGAAATCGTCTTGAAGGTGTGTCACTTTTTCGCACCAGCAGACGCTCACCATTCTCAGGACGCAATGCAGGATTAGTTTTAATCCAGTCAGCTACTTGATCAGGTGTTTGTCCAGGTAAAGCGATCGCTGATTGACAAGTTATCGGCGCAGCCATATTAAATACTTGCGTCAAAATCGTTGTGGCGATCGCAATCTTCGCACCTTTGATGTTTGCGCTCTTAAAGCAATTCATGTAAATCCTCTACACCAATTAAATCCTAATGGACAAATTTAGCTGGCAAATAATGGGTGAAGGATATCACGGTCTGGAGTAATTGCAATGACTTTTTCAGGCTTTTTCTTGCATCGGGTAAGTAGGAATATTTGGTGCAACTCCTGACCAATACAAGAAATTAAAAAATTATGCTTGAAGTATTGACAAACATCTCCTAAATCTACATAATAAGGAGCGCTTAAATAAAGAACCGCGAAAAGCAACCTGTCAACCAGTTAACTTCAATCGATTCTTAAATCAAATATCTAAGCAAAAATTTGGGTTCGTAGTTCAATTGGTTAGAGCACCGCCCTGTCACGGCGGAAGTTGCGGGTTCGAGCCCCGTCGAACCCGTTCTAGATAAAAAGTTTAATAAGGAATCTATAATCAGTGAGTAAACAAATTAGTTTGCTTACTGATTTGTTGTTAGCATGACTGACTTAGAAAAGGGTGCAGTATATGACTCAAACTATTGAAAAACAAACACTGTATGAGCGTGACCTTGATCTGTGGTTAGAGACAGCGATCGCGCAATTAAGAGCAGGCGACCTCCAAAATCTTGACATTGAAAATTTGATAGAGGAGCTAGAGGGTTTGTCAGGCAGTCACAAGCGCGAGATCGAGACTAGGCTAATCAGATTAATCGAGCATTTACTCAAGCGCTGCTATGTCAATCTATCAGACTGTTATAGAGGATTGGAAGTCACGATTTTTAATCAGCGTGATCAACTTTCGAGGTTATTAAAGCAGTCACCAAGTCTCAAACGCCATTTTTTACAAGCTTTTGATGATTGCTTTGAGACAGCACTCAAAAAAGTAAAAATTACCTATACAGACCAATTCCCTACTACATGGCAGTTTAGCCGTGACATTGATTTAATGCTAAATAGTCAATTCTGGAATTAATCGATCTAATCACACTGTCAAGAAAGTTGGTCTGCTATGCAAACCAACTCTCAAAGAAGTTTAACCAATCAACTGCTTAGCACGATTAGCGATCGCTTCAGCATTCATGCCATTAAAATCAAACAATTGACCCACTGAAGCAGTAGTTTCGCCACGCTTCCATGCAAATACATCGCGCTTGCAATTGCTGCGGAGCATTACAGGTTCGAGCATTGCCGAAGCTCCCCCA
>JAYVVP010000085.1:0-5853 GCA_043786935.1 Pseudanabaena sp.
TCAAAAAATACAATGCTATCCACCTGTTTCATGCCGATTAAGCGAAATAGCATATCGATCACGTTATATTCCCCACATTCGAGATTTTCGTCATTTAATCTCAATCGATCAATATTGGCAGGTGTTTGATCGCAATAAGCATAAATCGTAGTCTTCTCGATTTCAGGACTATCGTGATTACTAAGGGGTGTAAGTAACCATCCTCCCTCAATATCTTGAATCACAAAAAAAATCGTATGTTTTAAATTTTGGGCGATCGCTTTAAGTACTGACACGATTAACCGCACAGCGCTTGCAGTTTCCTCGTCGGGTGTGCTTTGAACTAATAAGGCAGCTTGACGATCAAGAGTTTGGTCTTTAGTTAGCATTATTGGTAGAGCGCTTGAGTGCAGGTTTAATAGCAATTGGCTGCAAGGCTTCCAGAGTATCGAATAGAGCTTCGCGCATCGTTGACTCGGTTTCTCGATTTATTAATAGATTGCAATAATCAGCGATCGCGCGTTCTTGAGAGGCTGGCAACTGATTTTCATGGACATATTGATTAATCTGTTTAATCGCAATTAATCTCGCTAAATCATCGGTTACGGCAAGTTGAGAAATTAACTGATCGAAATTATCTTGTTGACGCTGCAACCATTGCTTAAAAGCTTGACGCACTAAAAGCATTAAAATTAATAGAGTTGATCCTAGCTGCAAAATATTTGCTAATGCTAGCCAGTGATTTTCCTGATTTGACCATATAGCCAGTAATGTATAAGTCAAAAAAACTGTGACACTACCACTAGCAACCGATAGTGGTAAGTATCGATAAGGACTCTGTAAGAACTTCTGAATTCGCCATAAAACTACGTTCCAGTTCCAGTCTTGAAAGACATAAATTGAAATCATGGCAAAGATTCCTGCACTTGTTGCCACGATTAACTGCCAATTCCAGATCAGTAACATCATCAAAAAAACAGCCAACAAAGCCCATACGGGTAAACTTTGTTTACCAGCTAGTCCACGCCAAAAAGACCGCATTAAATATTGAGATGTCTGCTGCGATTGTTTTGATGAATGCGATGACACTGTTGTTTCTTGAGGGCGTATGTCTTTGACCACTATATATCTCTAAAGAATCTAATAGCCACTATAACAAAAGAAGATGGGCGCATAGCGCTTGTCTTCTTGTTTATTTAGCTGGTTTTTTATACATGTTTTGCAAGCTGAGCAGTCCTACTCCGCCCGTGACTAGAAAAATTCCAAATAGCTGAATAGTTTCTAGATTGTTGCCTAAAATTATGAATGCTAAAAATGTTGTAAATACAGGACCACTAGCACTAACAATTGAAGCTTGTGCAGCACCCATTAGCTTGGTGCCAAAACTAGTTAGCAAATAACCACCCAAAGTCGTTAATGCAATTAAGAAACACATGAATACAAGTGAGCTATTCAGAGAAATTGATGATAAAACAAACGGTAATGTGCCAATGCAAAACAACAAAATAATTGCGAAGTTAATTGAAGTAAAAGACACAGGATTTAATTGTTTAAAACAAGCCTGTGAAGTAATGATATATCCTGCAAACGATACTCCTGAGAGCATAGCTGCAATTACGCCCCATGTATCAGGTTTGCTAACTCCAAAGATGTTGTACGTCAGCATGATGCCGACATAAATTACTGCAATCACAAACCAGCGTTCCTTGCTAGGGCGATCGCCAAATAAGAACCAAGCCATCAGCACTGTAACGGTTGGAAAAATGAAAAATAGTGTAACTGCTAGCCCTGGCTTTAAAATGCCTAAAGCCAAATAAATGAAAGAAAAGGAGGCAAACTGCAATAAAGCGCTAAAGGCAACTCGCCAGAATAATAATCGACGACTAGGCGAAAGAAGCTGCTGAAAGTCGCGTAGTACATCTACCCGAAATACAAACTTAGCCACTATCCACATAATCGGTGTAGCAAAAGCCATTCTTAGCAGCAGCAAGATGAAGGAGTTGGGGACACTTGCTTGAATCAGACCGCCAAACTGAAAGGAGCCAAAAATATTGGACTTAACAAAAATCACGCGCACCAAAATATTTTGAAAAGACAAAACAACTGAAGCACCTAAAACTAAAATAAATCCAACCCACCAATCATTAAAACGTTTATTAGTTTGAGCTAGATCTGTAGCTGGTTCAGAAGATTCAAACGATGTAGTAGGGTCACCAGCATACGGACGTGTGTCATTTTGGTCATATTGCCTAAATTGACTGCTATTAAATGTGGGAATCTGGATTTGATTGTAATTACCAATAATGTTGCCATTGCCATTAGGTCTGGCGGCAGCTGTGCTATTGCCGTTAGTTTCAATCTGCCCCGCAAAACTAGTTGGCTCCGTCAAGTTTGATATTGGTGGATTGCCCCCCCAATTATTGATCGGATTAATTCCTAAATAGCGATCGCCCGAAGACCGCTGTAAGTATTCATCAATTTTTTCGACAAGCCCTGACAACATCAACTCGCCCTGTTGACGTTGGGTGTACATCCGTTGCATTTGATCATTGAGATCGCGCTGATAAGTATCAACATCGCGCTGCAAAGACTGAAATGTTGCTCGAATTGCGCCATCAAGATTGAGCATTAATTGCTCAAAATTTTCAGAATGGTCGTTTAAAACCTGAGAATTAGTGACGATTACATCATTTTTTAAATGAAATGTGATTGCTTGAGCGAGTTGCTCGATCCACTGCTGTCTCTGGATTTCTTGTTGGTTCATCCCCTGCTGAGCAACAGTTAACACCTCTAACTCTTTCCGATGCGACTGAAGACGCTGAATATCATCGGTTAGAGCATTTTTTTGAGCTTGTAAAATTAAAATTTCACGGCTGAGCTTGCCCAAAATATTGGCACGCAAATCCGATAAGTCCTTGGTGACTCCCGCAAGAGTTTGGTCGTAAGCCGCATTATTCCGAATATTATTACTCTCCATTGAAGAAATCACCTCGTAACCATGCCATCGTGAAAAATGCTAGGGGCTAAGTTTGGCACTAATTTTAATCGCTTGCGTCTAGTTTGCGAACTTTATAACACTAATTTGAGCATCTGACATATTTTGTTTTATTAGAAAAACATCTATAAGATTTGCAGGATATTACTTTACGTCAGATTTTAAATGACTTTTAGCTAATCGTAAGCATTACAGAAATTTACTTCTAAAACCGCCCTACATAAAAACATAAAACCTATTGTAGGAATTTGCCTTGTGAGACTTTCTCTGACAGGTTTAATCAATAACTATTGTAAAAGTTTAGGAAATTGGAGGAAGGATCGATGTGAGAATAACGATGAGATTGGGAAATGCTAGAGGTGAAACTTGATTGGGTTCGGTGAGAATCAGGTGGCTGGTGTAACCCGTAGGGGTTGGGTCTCGGAAAATATGAAGTTGGCGTTTTTTGAGATTTACAACCCAATAATCAATTAGTCCTGCTTGGGCATAAAGTTTTTCCTTAATCTCGCAGTCCTGTTTCAGCGTTGAGTCAGTCACCTCCACTACAAGATAGACATGTTCAGGACGAGGATGCTGTTCAGCGTATTCGAGGACTGTTCCTTTGACGATTACCAAATCAGGTTCTGGCTCTGAAAAATCATCTAATTGAATTGGATCTTGAGTGCGAACTAGAGCCGTATTACCAAGCTGCTCTCTCAGAGCAGCCGCTAGCAAGTGTAGCTAGGTTACATAGGAAGACACTTTAGCAGCTATTAGTGTAATTTGTCCAGCAATCAGTTCAGTTCGTTCATTAGGGTCGAGAATATCCAACTCACTCATACGGTGATAGCTCTTTACCGACCAACGTTTGATAACGGTCGGCTCTAAATTAAAGATTGGGCTAGTAGTGCGGATGTTTGAGAGAGTCAGGGTTGTCTAGATTGAGAATTAAGAAGCATTTTTGGCAAGGTGCATTTTATCAAGCCATTCAATCAAACTATCAAGTTGCTTATCGTGAGAGAGGGTTCCTAATCCCCTAACTGTAACATTGCCCTGACTATATACAAAGCGCGATTGTAAATGACTTGGCAAATGCTGATGTAGTAATTTCCATGCTGGTTCTTCCATTTTAGACTCTAAGACAATATGTTGCTTGCCTTCTAGCTTAATGCGAGAGAAACCGATGCGCTTAGCAACCAACTTAAGTTCCATTACTTTGACCAGTTGCATGGCGGGTGCAGGGACATTACCATAGCAATCATTCCACTCTTCAATAATTTGTGTGAGTTCTCGGCGTGAGCTTACAGACGCAACTGCACGATAGGCGCTCATCTTGCGATCGCCATCAGGAATATACTCAGCAGGAATAAAGGCGGTAATTGGCAGATCGATCTGCGTGTCATCGACTTCAGGGATCTCTGAGCCACGGATTTCCGCGATCGCTTCTTGTAACATCTCCATATATAGATCGAAGCCAATCGTGTTAATTTGCCCAGACTGTTCCGCACCCAAGAGACTGCCTACGCCTCGGATTTCCATATCGCGCATGGCTAGTTGATAGCCTGAACCGAGATGGGTAAATTCTTGAATCGCTTTAAGTCGTTTCCGAGCAACATCAGTAAGTTCGCCTTTGGCTTGATAAAACAGCCAAGCATGAGCTTGAATACCTGCTCGACCAACTCGACCTCGCAATTGATAAAGTTGGGCAAGTCCAAATCTTTGAGCATCCTCAATAATGATTGTATTCACGCGGGGAATGTCCAATCCTGACTCAATGATCGTGGTGCAAATCATCATATCTGCTTCGCCGCTATTAAAGCTGAGCATGGTTGCTTCGAGTTCCGATTCGGGCATCTGTCCATGGGCGATCGCCATTCTTACCGATGGCAGCATTTCATGAACTCGTGCGGAAACTTCTTCGATATCATCAATTCGCGACACCACATAAAAAATCTGCCCACCGCGATCAAGCTCTTGGCGGATCGCTGAACGCACTAGATCGGGATTATAGCGAGAGAGATGCGTCATAATGGAGCGTCGCGAGGGCGGTGGAGTCATAATCAGACTCATTTCTCGCACACCAGACATTGCCATGTACAGGGTGCGTGGAATTGGAGTTGCGGATAGAGTAAGTACATCAACCTCCGTTTTCATGGTTTTAATTTTCTCTTTTTGAGCAACACCAAAGCGTTGTTCTTCATCAATTACCAGCAACCCTAAATCTTTAAACTCCACATCTTTTCCTAAAAGTTGATGAGTGCCGACCACAATATCTATTTCGCCAGTCTTCAACCTTCTAAATATCTCTTTCTTTTCAGAAGTAGTTCTAAAGCGATTAAGCAGGGCAATATTAACGGGATAGGGAGCATAACGCTCTTGTAAGCTATGATAATGCTGCTGTGCAAGGATCGTGGTCGGTACTAATAAAGCAGATTGCTTACCTGTAGTCACCGCTTTAAAAATTGCGCGAATGGCTACTTCGGTTTTCCCAAATCCCACATCGCCACAGACTAGGCGATCCATCGGGCGGGCGCTTTCCATGTCTTGCTTGACATCTTGAGTTGCCTTAAGCTGGTCTGGCGTAGCTTGATAAGGAAAAGAGTCTTCCATTTCTATTTGCCAAGGATTATCCAGTGGAAAAGCATAACCAAGCTGTTGCGATCGCTTGGCATAAAGTTCTAATAAATCAAAAGCGATTTTTTTAATTGCTTTTTTGGCTTTGCTAGTCGCACTAACCCATGCTTTACCCGTCATTTTATGGAGTTCGGGCTTGCCTTCATTCATGCCCCGATAGCGCGATAAAATTGACATCTGATCGACGACAACCCGCAATATTCCATCAGCATATTTGAGAACTAAATATTCGCGAGTTTCCTCATTTACGGTCAATTTCTCTAATT
>JAYVVP010000086.1:0-5828 GCA_043786935.1 Pseudanabaena sp.
CAATGCATATGAATCTTGGGATAGTTTAGTCTCGTATGTTGAAAAAGTTCTTCGAGACTTTGGCTCGAATTATGTAATTAATTTTGCTTAGCTACTTAAACCAACTCTCCCACCACTGATTCCCAAGGAATTGGCTGTTCCCCTAATTTCTCTGACTCAGCGATCGCCTCTAGAGCATCTTGCAAATCCAAACGATCTTCTAGCTCAGTTTCTTCTAAAAAATCAACTAATTCTCTAGGTGTAGTATCAAGAATCTTTGCCAGCTTAAAAATAGAAATCTGTGGCGTATCGTTGAAATAGAGCAAACTATGTGAGTCTTCTCGCTTTAACCATGCTAAAAAGCGATCAGGCGTAGTTCCTAAAACATCTGCTGAAGTTGCCAAATCAACTGTTAACTTTGCCATAATTTTACTCAATACCTAAAAAGTAAGGGGCAGGAGTGGTATCTAGGTTTGATTTTACTCTAAACCTTCAACGCGATCGCCAACGTCCTCGTTATACCCGAAAAAGAGATGCTTTATGGAATTTGCGATCGTCTCTAATTTACTGAAAAGTGAACTAATGATCGCTAATATTGCCTCTTAGAGCTTTAATTTCGCCGCGCTTAGTTTTATCATCGATGCGTCTGTTTTGAGCGCCGCGTGATGGTTTAGTGGGTTTACGCTTTGTCGGTACGATCGTCACACTTTTAACTAGAAGTTGCAGCCGTTTGAGAGCATCTTCTTTATTTTGTTCTTGAGTACGGTGCTGTTGCGCCTTGATAATGATTACTCCCTCTTTGGTGATGCGCCGATCGCTTAAATTTAGTAGACGTTCTTTATAAATTGGCGATAGAGAAGAAGCATTGATGTCAAATCGCAAATGGATCGCTGTGGAGACTTTATTGACGTTTTGCCCACCTGCGCCTTGCGATCGGATGGCGGTAATACTAATTTCGTTGATCGCGATCGCGGAATATTTGGTGATTTGAAGCATTTGATTGTAAGAAAGCGAATCGATCCTGTAACTATTTTATAGCGATCAAGCCAAAAGAAGAATAAGTGCTTCGCATACTCTCCTTTTTGGTTGAGATATTGCTAGAATGTTTAGCTAGAGTAGCTTTGTTAGCTTTAAGGTAAACAATCAATGAGTCTGTTTCTGGAACGTCTTCACAGCAGCGATCGCCCCGTCATTGTTTTTGATGGTGCGATGGGTACAAACTTGCAAGTGCAAAACCTCACCGCCGAGGACTTTGGCGGCGCAGAGTATGAGGGTTGCAACGAGTATCTGGTGATGACTAAACCTGAAGCAGTCGCTAAAGTACATCGCGATTTCCTTGCGGCAGGAGCAGATGTAATCGAGACAGATACCTTTGGCGGTACATCGATCGTTTTGAATGAATACGATCTTGGGCATATGGCGTATGAACTTAGCAAAAAAGCAACTGAGCTAGCCAAATCTGTCGCTGCCGAATTTTCTACACCTGAAAAGCCACGTTTTGTGGCTGGTTCCATTGGACCTACTACGAAGTTGCCAACTTTGCTGCACATCGATTTCGACACGATGAAGCAATCATTTATTGAGCAAATTGAGGGTTTGTACGATGGCGGTGCAGATTTATTGCTGGTCGAGACTTGTCAGGATGTGTTGCAAATCAAAGTTACATTGAGCGCGATTGAAGAGTTTTTTGCTAGACGTGGGGTGCGTCTGCCTGTGATGGTATCGGTAACAATCGAAGCGACTGGTACTATGCTCGTTGGTTCAGATATTTCGGCTGTTGTCACTATTCTGGAACCCTATCAAATTGATATTTTAGGGCTGAATTGTGCCACGGGGCCAGATTTGATGAAAGAGCATATGCGCTATTTGAGCGAACATTCTCCATTTGTGGTGTCTTGTGTGCCAAATGCTGGCTTGCCTGAAAACGTTGGTGGTCATGCATTTTATCGGCTCACACCTGAAGATTTGCGCGAGCATCTTCGCCACTTTGTTGAAGATTTAGGCATTCAGGTGATCGGCGGTTGTTGTGGAACGACTCCTGCCCATATCCAAGCTCTAGCAGACATGGCGAAGACCCTGAAAGCTAAACAGCGTCATCCTCTTGTCGTTCCTTCAGCAGCTTCGATTTATAGTTCTCAACCTTATATTCAAGATAATTCTTTCTTAATTGTGGGAGAACGCCTCAATGCCAGTGGTTCTAAGAAAACTCGTGATTTATTGAATGCAGAAGATTGGGATGGACTAGTGGCGATCGCGCGATCGCAAGTTAAGGAAGGCGCACATATTCTTGATGTGAACGTTGATTATGTCGGACGTGATGGCGTGCGTGATATGCATGAACTCGTATCGCGACTGGTTACAAATGTGACCTTACCTTTGATGCTCGACTCAACAGAATGGGAAAAGATGGAAGCAGGGTTGAAAGTAGCTGGTGGTAAATGTATTCTCAACTCTACTAATTATGAAGATGGAGAGGAACGTTTCTGTAAGGTTGTTACACTTGCTAAGCAATACGGAGCTGGCATTGTTATCGGCACAATTGATGAAGATGGCATGGCAAGAACAGCCGATAAGAAGTTTGAAATTGCCTCCCGTGCATACAAGCAAGCGACGGAAGAACTCGGTATGCCTGCGAGTGAAATTTTCTTTGATACTCTCGCCTTACCAATCTCCACAGGTATTGCGGAAGATCGCCAAAATGCAGCGGCAACGATCGCGTCAATTCGTCGCATTAAAGAAGCGATGCCTGAAACTCATATATTGCTGGGCGTTTCCAATGTTTCATTTGGATTAAATCCTGCCTCGCGGGTGGTTCTTAACGCAGTATTTTTAAATGAAGCAATCAAAGCGGGAATGGATTCATCGATCGTTCATGCTAGCAAGATTGTGCCGCTCAATCGCATCCCTGAACAGCAGCTTAAAGTAGCCCATGACTTAATCTATGATGCGCGTCAGTTTGATGGAGATATTTGCATTTACGATCCGCTCGGTGAGTTTACTACACTATTTGAAGGTGTTTCGACTAGGCGCGTCAAGGTTGATAAGGCTAGCATCCCGATTGAGGAGCAACTTAAAAATCATGTGATTGATGGCGATCGCATTGGTTTAGATGACGCACTCACGGAGGCTCTCAAGCAATATGAACCGCTTGATATTATCAACAAATATCTACTTGATGGCATGAAAGTTGTCGGTGAGTTATTTGGCTCTGGACAGATGCAACTTCCATTTGTACTGCAATCTGCCGAAACGATGAAGTCAGCAGTTGCCTTCCTAGAGAAGTTCATGGAGAAAGCTGAAGGTTCTAATAAAGGTGTGTTCTTGATTGCCACTGTTAAAGGTGATGTGCATGATATTGGTAAAAATCTTGTCGATATCATTCTCTCTAATAACGGTTACAAAGTTGTCAACATTGGCATCAAGCAACCTGTTGAGAACATCATCCAAGCTTATGAAGAACATCAAGCAGATTGCATCGCCATGAGTGGATTATTAGTAAAATCTACTGCTTTCATGAAAGATAATCTACAAGAATTTAATCGTCGTGGAATTACTGTCCCTGTGATTTTAGGCGGCGCAGCGCTGACACCGAAGTTCGTCCATCAGGACTGTCAGAACAATTATAACGGGCGAGTAATTTATGGCAAAGATGCTTTTTCTGACCTCAACTTTATGGATAAGTATATGCCTGCGAAAGTTGAAGGGAAATGGGAAGATACAAAAGGATTTTTGGATGAAAATCTACTAGCCGATGTGCCATTGTCTAGCACTGAAAGTATTTCTAGTGAAGACGATAAAGCTAAGAGCGACGCGCTACTTGCTGAACGCTATCTTGACACCGATCGCTCTAATGCTGTAGACACTAATATTCCTCGTCCGACTCCTCCATTCTGGGGTGCAAAAATTTTTCAAATTGAAGATATTCCATTTGAAGAACTATTTTGGAATCTAGATTTGCAAGCATTAGTCGCAGGACAATGGCAATTCCGCAAACCTCAAGAGCAATCTCGTGAAGAATATGAAGCCTTTTTACAAGAGACGGTCTATCCAATTTTAGAAACTTGGAAAGAACGAATCCTCAATGAGAAATTGCTAGCACCAACTTCTGTTTATGGCTATTTCCCAGTTTTAGCCGAAGGCAACACTGTTTATTTCTATGATCCCAAAGATATAGCTAATATCAGTGCTGACACTAAGCCAATCAATTCGATTGTATTCCCACGTCAGCGATCGCTACGTCGTCTCTGCATCGCCGATTTCTTTTCACCCAAAAGCTCAGGAATCATTGATGTGATGCCATTGCAAGCCGTGACAGTTGGGCATATTGCGACAGAATTTGCTCAAGAACTCTTCAAATCTAATCAATACACTGATTATCTCTATTTTCATGGTCTCGCTGTGCAGATAGCCGAAGCGATCGCGGAATGGACACATACCCGTATTCGTAGCGAGTTGGGTTTTGCCTCTGAAGATCCTGATAATATCCGCGATATTCTTGCCCAGCGCTATCATGGCTCTCGTTATAGTTTTGGTTATCCCGCTTGTCCAAATATGCAAGATCAATACAAGCTCCTAAATTTGCTAGATGCTAAGCGCGTCGATCTAGTCATGGATGAGAGCGAACAACTCTATCCCGAACAGTCAACGACTGCGTTAATTGTGCATCACGCGATCGCTAAATACTTTAGTGCTTAAAATGCTTGATATTGAGTCTTTTGGTCTAAACATATGATGCGATCGCCTCCAATGGCAACTTCACAGCTTCTCAGCATGGTTATTTCTCTCCTTAATGTATTTTCAAATTCTTGTTTTTTGCTTTTAGATTAGAGAACGTAGGCGATCGCCTTCTTCCTCCTGTTCCTTTCCTCAAGTTCTAACCGATTTGACTAATCTAAGATATTGGTGAGTGCAAAGTTAACAAATTCTTCGGCATTTTGAATTTGTTGATTAGCCTGTTGTTCAGAGATAGTCTGAAATTTTCCATAATCACTCGTTTGTCTGAGTGCTTGTGCATCAATTAAAAAGCGATGAAATTCTTGAGGGACTGTTCCTAATTTGGCAAAGTTTTTACCAAAGCTGGATATAACCGCAGCATGACTAGAGAACTGTTGATTTTCTCCTTCTAAATAAGCTTCAGCGATATAAAACATGGCATAGTAAGCACGAGAAACTGCATAATCGAAATAATTATTATTTTTCAGGAGCTTGGCAGCATTTAGACTTTCTTGAGCTTTGTTGAGAAGATCGCGCTGTTGTGGATTCATAGCTTCATTCCATCTCGTTGAATATTTCTAACTAAAGCACTTTTATGATTTTGATAGTAGTTTTTACTCATAAATAGACGGTTGATTAGGGTGTCATATTTTAGGCAGAGAGAGGCGATCGCGTGGCTAGTTCTTGTAATTTCTTTGTCGAGATCATATTCATAATTTAGAATGACCAATATATCAATATCAGAATTTTGATTAGCTGTTTGTGTTGCATAAGATCCAAAGAGAATCACGTCACTTAAACTATCCTTGTAGATTTGTTGAAGTGTTTGCTTGACCTCTTTTAGTATTAAAGATATTCGTAAATCTTTCATAAACTTTCCGTTATATTTTTGATTTAGATTAATTTAGGGCAGAAAAAATTTTTTCAAATTCTTGTTTTTTACCAGCGATTAAAGAACGTAGGCGATCGCCTTTTTCCTGTTGTTTTCTCTCCTCAAGTTCTAAGTGATTTTCATATTTAGAAACATTTTAAATTATCCTACTCCCTTCCCAGTCAAAGAATAGGCAAAGGGACTAAAGAAAAGATGTGTTTTAAAGTTTTTGATATCTGCTCTGAGTTCATCAAAATATTAACAT
>JAYVVP010000087.1:0-15577 GCA_043786935.1 Pseudanabaena sp.
ATTGTGGTGTACGTCGGCAACTATCGGCACGTCCACATAGGTGCGCTTGAGTGTTTGGCGTATTTCTGAGAGTGCGGCAGCATGAGCCATGCTAGGAACAGTAACGCGCATGATTTCGCAGCCAATTTCATGCAAGCGGCGAATACCTGCGACGGAGCCAGCAATATCTAGGGTATCTTCATTGATCATCGACTGTACAACCACAGGTGCGCCACCACCGATGGTTATGTTGCCCACTTGCACGGGACGGGTTTTCCGTCTGACGATCATGCCAAGATTTTCGCTGCCATCTGTACTAGATTCGACTTTGCCGTTTTGTACGCTTTTTGTATTCTCAGAAACAATCGTCATAACACTTTTAGTTACTTTCAGTTAATAGTTTATCTGAAGTAGGACACAGTAATTTTAAAAACTATGACTTGCTTTTGAGTGGAATAAATTAAAATCCAGCTTTCTGATTTTACGGAAAGCTAGAGTTGAGGCTTCTTGCACCGCCTAATTTCTAGGCTTTATACCTTAAGGTATCTTGCTAGTAAACAAACTACACTATTTTGTTGAAAGACTTGCAAAGTAGATCTTTTAACAAAATATTCGTTTTTACTTCAGCGCTTTGCGCTGTAACTGTCTTTATGATCGCTATAAAATAGTTATTGTAAGATTTTTTTGGGAAATTTTTTGGTAATGACAAAACTCACTGTTTATGGCACTCCTGTAAGTACCTATGTTCGTACTACTCGATTATTGCTTGAGGAGGCTGGTGCAGAATATAACCTTAAGGATGTTGGTATTTTCAATGGAGAAAATGCGTCTTCAGAATACTTAGCTAAGAATCCATTTGGTAAAGTACCAACTCTAGAGGTTGAGGGAGAAGTACTTTATGAATCCACGGCTATTACTGAATACCTTGATACCGTTTTAGCCAATGGCAAGTTCACCCCGTCTGAGCCAATGCACCGAGCAAGAATGCGTCAGATTTTGTCTATTATTGATAGCTATCTTTACTCACAGGCGATTGGCAAGATTGTAATCCAGAGGCTAATTGTGCCAAGTCAAGGCGGTACAACCGATGAAGACTTGGTGAAAAATGCTGTTGCTCCTGCTCAAAAGGCAGTCCAAGCGATCGAAGCATTAGTTGTTGGCAATCCCTATCTGCTAGGTAGCGAAATAAGTATTGCTGATTTCTATCTCATTCCCATTTTTATCTATCTATCTAAAACTCCAGAATTTGACGTAATCATTTCGCAATCTCCTAAGTTGCGGTCTTGGTGGGATAAAGCTAAGGAACTCCCCAACGTTAAGAAAGTATGTGCGTAAGCGTTTGATTAAGAGGCGGCGTATCGCGCCGTCTCTCAGTTTTATTCTAGTCGTCTAGTTGGAAATCTCTACTCAGACGATACAATTACTTAAATAGTGGGTAATTCGCAAAAAGATTTTATGACAGTAATTATTGATGGCAAGGCGCTTGCAAAAAAGATCCAAGGGGCGATCGCGGAAGAGATTACGCAATTACAAGCAAAATATGGTCGTCCTCCAGGATTGGCAGTACTAATGGTTGGCGACAATCCTGCAAGTGCGGCTTACGTGCGAAATAAAGAAACAGCGTGTAAAAAAGTTGGGATTGTCTCTTTTGGCAAGCATTTTCCTGCTAATGTCACTCAAGTGGAATTAGAGCAAATCATTGATGAGTTAAATGCCGACGATTGCGTAGATGGCATCCTAATTCAGTTACCGTTGCCTGAGAATCTTGATGCGAGCGCCCTATTAAATAGACTGTCTCCTGACAAAGACGCAGATGGGCTGCATCCAAATAATCTTGGTAAACTCGCTCGTGGTGAAGAGGGATTACGCAGTTGCACACCCGCAGGAGTGATGGAGCTACTAGCCTCAGCCAAAATTGATTTGGCTGGTAAAAATGCGGTGGTCATCGGTCGCAGCATTCTCGTCGGTAAGCCTGTGGCGCTGATGTTGCTTGAAGAAAATGCCACCGTGACGATCGCCCATTCGCGCACTAAAAATCTAGCCAATATAACCCGTAAAGCTGATATATTAATTGCCGCGATCGGTAGACCTGAGATGATTACGGCTGATATGGTCAAGCCTGAAGCTGTTGTAATCGATGTGGGCATTAACCGCGTTACTGACTATGAAGGTAAATCTCGATTAGTGGGCGATGTCGAGTTTGTAGGGGTTAGCGAAGTTGCCTCACATATTACGCCCGTTCCTGGTGGAGTTGGTCCTATGACCGTGACTATGCTATTGCAAAATACAGTTTGGAGCTATCGCCGCAAGTTTACGGCGCTCTAAAATTTCCAAGAAATTTTATTGTCGTATTCGATGAAATTACTAAATTTTAAACTTGTGATCGCAAGTCATTGCATAATGTACATTCTGGAGTTATTGCGCCCATCATCGCCAACCATGCCACAAACCGTCGCATTCAATTTAGATAAGTATTTGCGCGATCGCAAACAAGAAGTTGAGATCGCCCTTGATGCCTCGATCGCGGTTACCTACCCCGAAAAGATTTACGAATCCATGCGCTACTCGTTGATGGCAGGTGGCAAGCGGTTACGTCCGATTCTTTGTATTGCGGCAAATGAACTATTGGGCGGCAATCCTGTTTCAGCTATGCCCACTGCTTGCGCGATGGAGATGGTGCATACGATGTCATTGATCCATGACGACCTTCCAGCGATGGACAATGACGACTTTCGGCGTGGCAAACCAACCAATCACAAAGTTTATGGCGATGATATTGCGATCCTTGCGGGTGATGCTTTACTTGCCTATGCTTTTGAATTTATTGCTGAAAATACTAAGGGCGTAACTGCTGAACGTATTTTGAAAGTGATCGCGCATCTCGGTCATGCAGTGGCGGCGACAGGCTTAGTTGGGGGACAAGTAGTCGATCTTGAATGCGAAGGGAAGCAAGATATAACTGCGGAAACGCTTACATTTATCCATATTCATAAAACAGCCGCCTTGTTAGAGTCTTGTGTTATTTGCGGAGCCTTGCTAGCAGGTGCAAATGATACTGACATCAGGCGGCTATCCACCTATGCTAATAATATAGGCTTAGCTTTTCAAATTATTGATGACATATTAGATATTACATCGACATCTGAGCAGCTTGGCAAGACGGCGGGTAAAGATCTATCCGCTCAAAAAGTTACTTATCCTAGCTTGTGGGGAATTGAAACATCTCAGCAAAAGGCGCAAGAACTTGTAGAAAGTGCCAAAGCCCAGCTCGTTAGTTATGGTGATACAGCTTTACCGCTAATGGCGATCGCTGATGATATCACTGCTCGAAAAAACTAAACTTTACTCTCAATCCAATTCTCTCTCATAATTTCTGCAATTGATATGAATCTCCATCCCGTTGGCGAAATCCTCGATAACCAAGTTCTGCTAATTGCTCTTTGTTCTAGCCTAACTGCCCAAATACTCAAAATCTTGGTCGAGTTAGCTCAATTTCGACAAGTTCGGTTCAAGGTATTATTTGAAACAGGGGGGATGCCTAGTTCTCATTCAGCATTAGTTTCGGCTCTTGCCACAGGTATTGGACGTACTCAAGGATGGGACACTCCACAATTTGCGATCGCCACAGTTTTTGCCTTTATTGTCATGTACGATGCCGCAGGTATCCGCCGTGCCGCAGGTAAACAAGCAAAGGTTCTTAATCAAATCATGGTTGAAGTCTTTGAAGCAGAACATGATCCTCTTAAAGAACTATTGGGTCATACGCCTGTTCAAGTAATTGCAGGTTCGATTTTAGGCATATCGCTGATGTGGTGGTTCTTATAAATTGGTAACGTTTATTAGGAATAAAAAAGGGCGCTTCGCGTCCTTTTTTCGTTGTTATGGCTTGATTACTTTCCATTGAGTCACAGGTCTCATCGGTTGCCAGCCTAGAAAAGAACCGATCGCCTCAGCACGTTTAATCGAAATTTGAGTTAAAGTACCGCCAAATTCTTGCTGCCATTGGAAAAGTTTTTGCTCTCCTTCAAGGGTGACAACATTAGCAACTAACCGCCCCTGCGATCGCAAGCTTGTCCAGCAAGTCTCAAATAAGTCTATTGCCGTTGCACCGCCGCCAATAAAGATTGCATCGGGTATGGGTAAATCCTTTAAAGCGTCGGGAGCTTTCCCTTCAACAATTTTTAAATTTGGTGTGCCTAAAGCGATCGCATTCTCCGCAATATAGTGACTACGGGACTTCTCGATCGCGATCGCTTGACAACGTGGATGACTTCGCATCCATTCAATTGCGATCGATCCACATCCTGCCCCAACGTCCCAAAGTAATTCGCCAGCATTTGGCGCAAGTGCAGATAGCGTAATCGCCCGAACTTCTCGTTTAGTCAATTGTCCATCGTGATGATAAGCATCATCAGGAAGCCCTGCCATTCGAGATAGAATTTGTGCTTTAGGATCGAGAATGCATTCTACAGCGATCGCGTTAAGGTCAACAACTTTACCTAATTCTTGCCATTCCTTAGCAATGCTGGAAATGACCCTTTCTTTTGTACCGCTAAGATGCTCGAAAACAGTAATTTTGCTATTTCCAAAACCGCGATCGCTTAAAATTTGCGCCACAATTTGCGGAGTTTCTTTTCCCGAACTTAAGATTAAAAGTTTAGCATTGGGATAGATATAAGATTGCAAAATCGAAGCTGGACGACCACACAGGCTGAGCGTTTCCACCTCATTCATCGACCATCCTAATCGAGAACAAATCAAACTAAAAGTGGAAGAAGAGGGAATAATTGTTATTTCATCTATGGAAATTCTTTTTGCTAAAGTCGTACCAATACCAAACCACATCGGATCGCCACTTGCTAAAACACAAACAGAACTTCCTTGGTAACTAAGAATTTTTTCAATTGAGGACTCAATCGGAGATGTCCAAATCAATCGCGATCGCTGATCATCTGGCAATTCTGGCAACATCGCAAGATGACGCTCTCCACCAACTAAAATTTCTGCTGCATCAACTAGCGATCGGGCGATCGCACTTAATCCCGCTAGCCCATCTTCACCAATACCAATTACCGACAGCCACTTCTTTTCACAACTCATTAAGACCCCTTCACAAATTACTGCATCTCAGCCATATGATAAAATTGTTGCATCATCCAAGACAACTATTTGCTAATGATTTCAAGCATTATGCCAAATCGATGAGTTCAAATATTTAGAGAAATAACAAATTAAGTCAAATTAAATATTGAAACAAAAAAATGCCGTACAGTGATTTTACAATTAAAAAAGTTCAAAAAGACTTTGGCATTCAAATAATAGAGAAAGTAGATTTATTTTCTAGTATTGGCTCTCGTGAAATTGGCGACCATTTAAAACAGACATTATTGGATAACGTTTCTCTAGCCGTTGCTGTGAATACCGAAAAAGCCCGTTCCGAATTAATTATTGCTCCAGTATTGATTGAAATAAGAAAAATATTTAATAAAGAAATAAGTTTTTTCTCTGGGATTGAATTAAATATTGATAGAGAACGTGATTTAACTGGTTTTTGCGAATTTATTATTAGCCAATCATCTGAGCAACTATTTTTAAATACTCCTGTCATCACGGTAGTTGAAGCGAAAAATGACAACATAATGAGTGGTTTGGGGCAATGTGCAGCCGAAATGATTGCTTCAAGGATATTTAATGAACAAGAAGGAACTATTTTATCAAAGATTTATGGTGTTGTTACTTCAGGTAATATGTGGAAATTTCTAAAACTTGAAGGAAACGCAATTTATATTGACTTAGATGACTATTCCATTAAAGAAATATCTAAAATAGTTGGCATCCTATGTTCAATGATCGAGCAAAATGCATAACATCATCCTCTTCAGGTTTATAAATCTTATGTATATTTGCTTACAAAGCACTACGAATTATTGTAGAGTCAGAATGTTGTTTTAGTTTTAACGGGGATTCAGCCGTTGAAAAATGATATTAGGTAGAGTAATTGGTGCTTGCTTAATCTCAAATGGGGAAAGTTTGGTGAAAGTCCAACGCTGTCCCGCAACTGTAATAAAAGCAATCTGCGACAAGAGCAATCTGCT
Organism: Pseudanabaena sp.; assembly: GCA_043786935.1. Taxonomy (GTDB): domain Bacteria; phylum Cyanobacteriota; class Cyanobacteriia; order Pseudanabaenales; family Pseudanabaenaceae; genus Pseudanabaena. Next base: position 6,075 of record JAYVVP010000087.1, read on the forward strand.
TTTTGAGTCAGGATACCCACTAGTAAACAATTTTAAACCCTATTTCATTTGCGAGGTACAAAATGAAAACTTCCGTTCAGACTATATGGTGGCGGACTGAGCAGTTCGTCATGTCAACCCCAGCACAAGCGATTCTATATGTTGTGCTGTGGTCGCTAATTATTTGGTCGGTTTTCTTTACAACTTATCCTGCTGTGCATAACTCTGTCCATTCGCTGCGACACCACACTCTCGGTGTCAGTTGTCATTAATGTTCAAGAATGTTCAAGTTCAGCACTTACAGGGATTTTTAATTATGTTGTCGAAGTTCAAACTGCCCGTCTTGATGGGTTTTGCTTGCTTTATGCTGGTCATAAGCACTGCGTTTATTAGTCTTTCACAATCCGCTCAGCCCCTCGTGCAGTTGCTAACTGAGCCACCGATCGCGCAAGTGACTCCACTTGAGGCTGAAGCTACCAAATATTTAGGTTCAGGAAAATATAATGCGCCTGTTCAGTTGAAGTTACAGGCAAGAGATGCCACAGGCGCTCCATTACAGAAGGCTCAGTTTCATCTGCAAGTTCTTGCCCCAGCACCAACACCTTGGTTCACGACAGACTTTCCAATTGTGGAAGGCACTAAACTGCTGGACATTGTTGGAGATGCGCCTACAGGTGAGTTTGTAATGCAACAGGTTTTCCCCATTCGTGGAAACTATCGGATCGAGGTCAATGTGACTCCGACTGTAGCTAATGCATTTGCTCCTATTGAGCAAACACTGAACTTGACCGTTCCTGAAAATCCCTTAAAGCTTATCTACTTTCCTTTTGTTCTCGCAGTATTGTTAGCGATCGGATTTGGTGGCGGCTGGATTATTGGTGATCGGCAAAAGATTAAAGTTGGAGAGGTTGTTCCGCAAAGAGTTCGAGTGCTTCTCAGTGGCGTGACTATTTTAGCGATCGCTTCTTTATTATTCTTCAACATTAGTGCTGAATTAGTTAAGGCAAATCCAGAAATGGCGGCTGGGATATCTGCTAATAATTCTGGTTTAGTGGAATCTCAAGGACTGAAATTGGAACTAACTGGAGACAAATCTACGACAGTAGGACAGATGGCAGCTTTTCAAGCAAAAGTCACTAATAGCGAGACTAATCAGCCTGTGAGTGATGTTATGGTTTCCATTAAATCCACTCAATTAGAAAATAACTGGGTAGCTTTTGGTCATCAAGGCGTTGCTGATTCAAAAGGTCTGCTGACATGGCAAGAGCAGTTTTTTGATGGTGCGCCTCACAAGGTGGAAGTTGAGGTGTCGCCTAGTCCAACTAGCAGCCGCCAATTCAAGGCGTTTCAAGCTACTCAAGAAATTGAAGTAGAAGGAATTGCACCGCCGATGTTGGTGAGATTTGTTGGTTTGTTCTACTTTACCGCCGTTTTAGTATTGGGAATGATTACAGGATTATTGCTACAACGCCGCCGTTTGCAACACATTTAGCTACATAAAACCAAACAAATTCTTAAAAGCCCTGCTGTGCAAGACTTTTAAGAATTTGTTTATACATACAAAATTTTTAGAGAAGATTATGGCAGCGAAAATACCTGTAACTGTAATTACTGGATTTTTGGGTAGTGGCAAAACTACTCTGATTCGAGAACAGTTGCAAAATAATCAAGGTCGGCGAATTGCTGTGCTTGTAAATGAATTTGGTGAGATTGGCATTGATGGAGATTTGCTGCGTTCTTGTCGTGTTTGCGATGAAGATGGCAAAGAGATTACTCCCAACATTGTTGAGCTTACTAACGGCTGTCTTTGCTGCACCGTTCAAGAAGAGTTTTTGCCGACAATGCAAGAGTTGTTAAAGAGGCGCGATCGCATTGATTGCATTTTGATTGAAACATCAGGCTTAGCATTACCAAAACCTTTAATTCAAGCTTTCCGTTGGCAAGAGATTCGGAACGCGGCGACGGTTGATGGCGTGATTGCAGTTGTCGATTGCGAAGCAGTTTCTAGTGGAAGATTGGTAAGCGATCTTGATGCATTAAACTCGCAACGTCAGGAAGATCCTAATCTTGATCATGAAACTCCGATTGAAGAGTTATTTGAGGATCAGTTAGCTTGTGCCGATTTGGTAATATTGACTAAAACTGATCTGGTCGATGCTGAAGCTCAAGCTAAGGTGCAGTCTTGGTTAAAGCAAGAATTGCGCGATGGAGTTAAAGTCGTTGCTTGTAATGCTGGTAAAGTCAGTTCTGAGATTTTACTTGGCTTTAAAGCAGCAGTTGAAGATGATCTAGATTCGCGTCCTAGTCATCACGATACTGAAGAAGAGCATGAGCATGATGATGATATTAATTCGATTAATATCGTTACTGATCGCGCTTTTGACCCAACTCAGTTGCTCGCCTCACTCAAACAATCTATTGCCGATCAAGAAATTTATCGGATTAAGGGATTTGTAAATGTGCCAAACAAGCCAATGCGAATGGTGTTGCAAGGCGTAGGCGATCGCCTAGAGACTTCCTACGATCGCTTATGGACAAGTGATGAACCGCGCCAAACTCGTTTGGTATTTATCGGTAAGTCCTTAGAGCGATCGCAGATTATGACAGCCCTGAAACTAAATTAAGACTAAATTAAGACTCTTGCAATCTACTACAGCCATTTGTCCTAGTCTCTTTAACGCCACTTCTGCCCAAGATGGTATTCTTTCGCGTGTTCGCTTACCTGCTGGTCTGATTACAACTGTTCAATGTGAAGCGATCGCCAATTTAGTTAATCGCTTTGGTGATGGAACTATCCAGATTACCAATCGCGCTAACCTGCAAATCCGCACTAGTCAGGCTCTAACTTTAGAAGTTCTCGAAAATCTTCAAGATTTCGGACTCGCCTCTCATACGGCTAGTATTGACGGATTGCGAAATATCATGGCTAGCCCCACCGCAGGGATTGATATTCATACAAAAATCAATACAATTCCTTTTGTCAAACAATGGGATGCATATCTAGCGAATCATTCTGAATTGGAGATTCTCTCTTCTAAATTTAGTGTGTGTTTTGATGGTGGAGAGACGATTAACGTAAGCGATCGCCCGAATGATATTTGTTTATTGGCTGTAGAAGTTGATAACCAGATTTACTTTAACTTGCATTTGAGTTTAGGCGATCGTGGTGATTCTCCATCACCCGTAAGAGTTTTGATTGCTTCTAATCAAGTCTTAGAAGTTCTAGCAGCTTTAGCAGAAGTTTATCGAGACTATACAATTCAAAAAACAAATCAAAAAATTAGCCAAGCTAACTCTAGTTCTCGTAAACCACGATTAAGAGAACTTCTCAATGAGTGGGGTGTTGAGTATTATCTTCAGCTTGTGGAGACAGAGCTAGGTTATCCAGTGCCAAGATTGTCGGAGAATTTGGAAATATCTGCTAAAGCTGAACTTTATGATCATGTAGGGATTCATGCTCAGATGCAATCAGGACTTGTTTATATTGGAGTTGTCGTTCCTTTAGGAAGATTAACTTCGCATCAATTACAAGGATTGGGACAGTTAGCAAAAAAATATGGGGATGAAACTTTAAGATTAACGCCTTGGCAAAATCTACTAATTACAAATATTGCGGAAACTCAGATCGAGCAGTTGACGCGAGAAATTACTAATTTAGGCTTGTCTATTTCATCTAATCATCCATATACTGCGATCGCTGCTTGTTCTGGCTCAAATGGCTGCAAAGCTTCGTTTACTAATACTCAAGCCGATGCGAAAGCGATCGCTACTCACTTAGAGAAATGTATTCAACTTGATCGCCCGATTAATATTCACTTTTCAGGGTGTGATAAGTCCTGCGCTCAGCACCATCCTAGTGATATAGCTCTTGTAGGCGTGCAAACAAAAAAATTTGAAGCTTATAAAGTTTATATCGGCGATGGACATATAAATTTTGGAAGAGAACTATATGCGGAGTATCCTGCGAAAGATTTACCCGACCTAATCGAACGCTTGCTTACAATCTATCAATCTCAGCGTCAAAACTCTAATCAAAATTTTAGAGAGTTTATAAATAAATTTCCTCTTCGAGAACTAAAACAATTACTAGACCATGCTTGACTATATCCGTGATGGCAATGAAATTTATCGTAAGTCCTTTGCGACAATCCGATCTGAAGCAAATTTGTCAATTCTGCCTACAGAACTAGAGGTAGTGGCTGTACGCTTGATTCATTCCTGTGGAATGACTGATATTGTCAGTGATCTTGCCTATTCTGAGAATGTCGTGAAAATTGCTAGAGACGCGCTTAAAAATGGAGCGAAAATCCTCTGCGATGCCCAAATGGTTGCCAATGGAGTTACGCGCAAACGTTTGCCAGCTAATAATCCTGTAATTTGCACTTTAAATGAGCCTGAAGTACTAGAACTTGCTAAACGAATCGGCAATACGCGATCAGCCGCTGCAATGGAACTATGGCGATCGCATATAGCAGGATCTGTCGTCGCGATCGGCAATGCCCCAACTGCCCTATTTCGACTCCTAGAAATGCTCGATCAAGGTTTACCTAAGCCAGCCGTTATACTAGGATTCCCTGTTGGTTTTGTCGGTGCGATCGAATCAAAAGCAGCATTAGCAGAAAATAGTCGCGGCGTTCCCTTTTTGACCATCCATGGTCGGCGAGGTGGCAGCGCGATGGCAGCCGCAGCCTTGAACGCATTAGCGATGGAAAATGAACTATGAACCCAATTGAATTAATCATCGAAACACAGACTAAAGGAAACTTATATGGTCTAGGTATTGGACCTGGCGATCCTGAGCTATTGACACTTAAGGCTCATCGAATTTTGACTTCAGTACCCGTAATCGCCTATCCCACTATGGAAAATGGCAAAGCTTTAGCAAGAGCGATCGTTGCCGATTTTATTCGCCCTGAACAGATTGAAATACCGATGCCACTTCCATTCAGTGTGGAGCGATCCTCTCAACCCCATTACGATATCGGCGCGGAAAAGATCGCCGAGCATCTGGAAGCAGGACGAGATGTAGCTGTACTTTGCGAAGGTGATCCGATGCTTTATGGCTCGTTTATGTATATTTTTAATCGCCTCTCTGACAGGTTCCACACTGAGGTAATTCCTGGTATTTCTTCTACTTTTGCTAGTGCTGCCATGCTTGGCGTTCCGCTTACTTATCGCAATGATGTATTAAGCATTATGCCTGCAACTTTGGATGCTAATATTTTACGCGATCGCCTTGCCGTTGCGGATGCAGCAATCATTATCAAACTTGGTAGACATTTCGCCAAAGTAAAAGCAATTTTAGAAGAATTAGGACTCTTCTCGCGGGCACTGTATATCGAACGCGCCACCATGCCTAATCAAACTATCATCCCAATTGCTGCGGTCGATCCTGATCAAGTTCCTTATTGGGCGATCGTCATGATTCCAAGTAAGACTAATCCACAGTAGCCAACCAATCGCAAAAAAATAAAACTATTTCTGATTCTGATCAAAAAGGAAGGGCGCAAAGCACCCTCTCTTTTTCATGCGTAGATTTTTTATTCTTCGATTTTGATGGAGACGATTTTGTCGCCGCGACGGATTGCTTGAGCAACTTCAGTATCTTTAGTAGATCCAAAAGCTGCATATTGACCATCTAAAAACGATGCATCACCAAGGGTAATGAAAAATTGGCTTGTGGCGCTATTAGGGTCATTCGTGCGTGCCATCGAGAATACACCTGCTTGAGTGTGCTTAATGACGGGCTTCTTGCCACCCGTTAAAACTTGACCAACAGTTGCTTCGGTGTCACCCTCTGCCCAAATTTCTAATTTGATGTGGTCGCCTGATCCACCAGTACCATTACCCTGAGGATCGCCACCTTGGATCACAAATCCAGGTTCAACACGGTGAAAAGTTAACCCATCATAAAAACCGTGTTTAGATAAATCTACGAAATTTTTGACAGTGAGGGGAGCATATTGGTCGTCAAGTTCGGCGTGAATTGTTCCCTTAGAGGTTTCTATTACAGCACGGATCATAAATAAACTCACCTGAAAATTTTTGAAATGTAATTTAAAGTATAGCAACCGTCCAGACAGTTAAGACATAAAACTAAAAATTAGCGGAAAACTTCTTACCGTTTCTAATTTTTACAACACTTGCTGATCAAAACCACCACAAGAAGGGTCGCAGGGCGAAGCCCCGCAATTGGTTTTATGTTTTTACTTGTGGCTGGGTTGAAAGCAAATTGCTGTAGATCAGAAACTACAAGCTTGCTTTAACCATAATATTTCTGCCTCTGTGAGCATGGGCGATAGCTTGTCAACGACAAGCGCATAGTAATTTTCGAGCCATTCGATCTGTTGCGAATTGAGTTTATCGCGATCAATTAACTTTTTGTCAAAAGGAATATATGTTAATGACTCAAATTCATACCAAGGTATAGGATTAGGAATGTGTTCAGGAACTTGTTTCACAAAATAGAGATTTTCTAAGCGAATACCACCCCACTTCGGTTGATAGTAACCTGGTTCAATGCTGTTGACTGTGCCTAAATCGAGAGATTGACTAACGCCTTTACTGATGCCATTTGGTCCTTCATGGACATTCAGGAATACGCCCACACCATGCCCTGTACCATGTCCGTAGTCTAATCCACTTTGCCATAATGAAGAACGCGCTATTCCATCAATTTGGCTGCCTGTCGTGCCTTTAGGGAATTTCTGCATCGCGCAATTGATATGAGATTTGAGAACTTCTGTATAGCGATCGCGTTGTTCGGTAGTCGGTTTGCCAATGCTAACAGAGCGAGTGTCATCGGTAGTACCGCCGTAAAATTGTGACCCAGAATCTAATAGGAGTAAATCGCCATTTAGAAGTTTGCAAGCAGGATTAGGATTGCTATAATGCACAATCGAACCATTTGCACCAGCACCTGCAATCGTCGGAAAACTTAGCTCGACAAAGCCTTTTTGTTGCTTGTATAAACCTTCGATTGTGTTCGCTACATCCCGTTCGCTGATGATATTCCCTACATTAGTTTGCTCTTCTATCCATTTGAGAGTAAGCGTTTTTGCCCAGCTAGCTTTGAGATTCGCTTCTTGCATTTGCGCGATTTCGACAGAGTTCTTATGCGCTTTAAAAATCTCGACAGGATGTTCTGCATCAATTATTTTGGCATTAACTTCCTTAAGTTGAAGATATGTCCCAAATGTAGTTTGCGCGATCGCTAATAACACACGCGAATTATCAGAGATAAGCGATCGTAAAGTAGGGATGTACTGCTCATACTCAAGGATTTGTACCTGATTAGCAAGAGACTGACGGACTGCATGATCAAGGCGCGAAGTATTGGTGAAAAGGTATGCATCATCTTGAGTAACGATCGCATAGCTAATGAAGACAGGATTGCACTCCACATCACGACCACGCAGATTGTAAAGCCATGCAATTTGATCGAGCTTAGTTACTGGTAAAATGGTCGCTTTCTTTTTGCCCATCGCCTCACGGACTCGCTCTAGTTTCTTTGCCAAGCTCTCGCCAGTAATAGACTCAGGCAGTACAATCACGGGCTGATCGCCAAAGGGAAGAAGTGGTTCGCTCTCGGCAAAAGGACTTTGCGATCGCACAGCATCAACTAAGTTATCGATAATCGGAATTATCTCAATACCACTCAGGCTCAATCGTGATGAAAAGCGACGGTATTGAGCGACAGTAATCGTGAAAGGATCGATACCAAGGCGGAATGTTTGCGATCGATTTACTGCCTTTTGACCAAGTTCTTCTAGAACTTCTTCTATAGTCTGATGATCTTCTAAACCCACTTTGCAGACCTTTTGGAGATTTGCGTCTACTTGCATATCTGCTTGCTCGTAATAGCGCGAATCGACAAAGACCCAAGCTTGATTAGTACTGATTAAAAAATCTCCTGCCGAACCATTAAATCCACTAATCCATTGACGGCGTTGTTTTGCTTCAGGTAAATATTCGTTGAGATGCTCATCTGCTGAAGGAACAAAATATGCGTCTAACTGGTGTTTGGCAAGCTGCGATCGCAATGCTACAAATTTTTGAGCAACCCCTGTTAAATCAATTGACAGTTTTGGTGATTCTGTGGTCAAAGACTGCAATAAAACCATGAAGTTATATATGTATAAAAATTAATCTGTGTCAATTTTAACCTATCTCATTTTCTGGAAATATATAGCGATTACCGAGTGAGTCAAGACAAATCAGAACTCAAAGCTGAATCCATCTTCTTTTGAGGGTTTTAATCACTAATTACAGCAGTTATTGATTAAATCCGCGACAAGAAGGGTCGCAGGGCAAAGCCCCGCAATTGGTTTTATATTCTTATTTGTGGTGGATTTAAAAGCAAATAGCTGTAATTTTTAACAAGGAAAAATCAATCCACATAGGAGCCACGATATTTCATTCTTTCTTTTGGCTTAGCAGATTTTTGAGAGTTTCTTTCAGTTGAAAAGGAGTCAGTAACTTTCTGAGAATCGCTTTGAGAATCACTGCCTAGACTATTTGGATTATTTTCAATATTTACACCGCGATATTTGATTACAGGCTGAGATTTTTCGCCTTTTTTCTTAATAATATTGGCTAAATCCTCGTTCTTGTACTGAATTCCACGATATTGCATAGTTTCAATCACTTCATTGCCAATCGCATCAAGCTCATCTTGACGAAAATTTGAATTTCTAGCCTTTGATAAATTATCTAAATTTTGTGATGCTGGCGGAGTGTAGAGTTTACCAAAAGCTTTAAAACAAAAATAGGGGAGTGCAAAGGCGATCGTCAAAATCACCAACAATGAATTTACATTCGTAAGAGCGCTAGAAACAATATCTATATGTTTTGTAGAAGCCCATACATTGGTCGCCGAATAGACGGTAACTGCAGAGGTGATTTGGAAAGCGCGAGAAACAAAGGATTTTTTCATGTTCAAAAAGGCGTAATTGCCTTGAGTGAAAGCAGATTTTAGTTAAAAAACACAAATAATGTGTGAAAAAGCTTGCTAATTAAGACTTCTTTAAAATCATTTGGGTTTAATGCAATGCGAAAGCAAAATAATTGGTTTTTTTAGGATACTAGTTATTTATTATAGCGATCGCTATTTTCGCTACGATTTTTGATCATGTTTATGGCGATTTGTACTGAAAGGTGTTCAGTGCATGGTACTGATTATTCTAAACTTGATGAAAAGAAACTTATCGTAATTTGGTAAAGACAAGATGCAGGAATGGATTACAAACACAATGAATTCCCTAGGATATGTAGGGATTGGGCTACTGATGTTCTTAGAAAATCTATTTCCACCGATTCCATCAGAGTTGATTATGCCTTTAGCAGGATATACGGCAACTTTCCCAAATACGCAAATTCAAGTGATTCCTGCGATCGCGGCGGGGGTGATTGGCACTATCTTGGGTGCGATTCCTTGGTACTATGCAGGCTTGTTGCTAGGACAGGATCGTTTACAAGCTTTGGCGGCACGTTATGGTAAATGGATTGGCATTTCTGAAAAAGAC
>JAYVVP010000088.1:0-5760 GCA_043786935.1 Pseudanabaena sp.
GAGGACGCTTTGCGTCCTCCTTTTTTTGCTATATAAAAAATCTTAATTTTTGTTGCTTTAAAAAGTTTTAAAAATACTGCTAGTATATTGCTTAACAATAATTAATATAACTTTTTAACATACTTTGTTTTTATATCCTGACACAGCTGAAATAGAGCCGCACCTATCACAACGGGCGATGCCAGTTCAGGCAAAGTCCTTAACTGAAAACGATACATCGTCGGTGCTTCCACAATATTTTTTAAAAAAATCATATATCTCATCATCTTTGTCGCAACATTGGCGTGTGTGGCTTGCTTCACTTTTTTTAGTGTCAGTACCCGTATTTTTTGAAGCTCCACTTGTTCGCTTTGCACCTTGGCTGAGCCTGATTTGTACAGTTGGTTGGCTAGCGATCGCAAAACATTTGCAAGAAGATTCCCAATCAAAGCTATGGGGCAGCCTAATATGGGGCTTTAGCCTCACTTGGCTATGTGGCTCACTATATTGGGGATGGTTACGTTGGGAACCTGCCTATCATGTCCCTATTGAAGCTTTAGCACTACCTTGGGCTATATGGGGAATTCGTAATGAATCATACCGAGTCGGTGGATGGTTCTATATTGGCTCATTATTGGGAACGACTATTACCGATCTCTATTTCTACATCGCGCATCTTTTTCCTCACTGGCAATCATTGATGCAAGTGGAAGCAAATACTAACCTTGCTCAACCTATTTTAAAGAATGCTTTATCTGTCGTAGAGACTCCTTGGGGTATGACTTGGGCTTGTGTTTTGGCTGCATTACTACTGATTACTGGTAACAGAGCTATGCGATCGCCAAATCTAGGCTACTGGGCATTTGGTGGCGCTGTGTTAGGGACAATTTTTGTAGATATGCTATTTTTTAGCTTGGCTATCCTAGGATAAAAAATAAAAACCCAGCGCTAGTGCGCTGGGTGCAGTCAGTTTAAGGCTTCATTGATAAGTAGATTACTGGCAACTGCACTTTCCGTACCTCACGCGATCGGGTGAAATACTTAAAAAAAGCAGTGCTTAGCACCACTTTTTTTAATCCATTGGCAATGTATCCACTTTTTTAAATTCCCCATTCCAAGGAGCAAAAAATGGTAATAACATCATCCCTGGAATCGCTAAAACCAAGGTAAGTAAGAAAAATAGTGCCCAGCCCTTGCCATCACTGCCTGCTAACCATGGGATTTGGTTAATCGATGTCCAGAATGGCATATTGCGCTGAATAAACTGGGCTGATTCACCCGAAAAGGGCGAGGCTAAGAGATCTCGACCAACTGCAAACAGACTAGAAAGCAATGCAAATTGAGTTGCCGAAAAGCTAGGATTGCACAACACCATCAAAAAACCTAAAAATCCTGCCGTTCCCAACCCCCCACAAAAGTTTTCGACATTAATTGCTGCAAGTAGAACATAGTCATTTTTCCCAGCTACAGAAATTGCATAGTAGCCAATATTGCTAATTGCTTGCAAAAATCCAAATACCCATAAAGAGCGATTAACCCCAATTTTGCTAAGGATGGCTCCTCCAGCTAAAGTGCCTACAATTGTGGCAACAACGCCAATCCCCTGTCTGACTGTGCCAATTGTCCCATCATCAAAAAGAGTTTTTAAGAATGGTACTGCCATTTTACTAACCATCGCATCACTAAATCGATAGAAGATCGTAAATACAATGATTAGTAAGGCTTGAGTTAATCCTAATCTCTGAAAAAAGTCCTGAAAAGGCTTAATTACAGCTTCGTCTAATGATGTCGGTCGTGCTTCAATTTCTGGAGGCTCAGGTGCGGCAATAGTTGCGATTAGACCACAGCCCATGATAATTGCTAAAAACACATATACCCACGCCCAACCCAATTTGCTTGCTAGATTAAACCCCACAAATCCTGCAAATAAAAGTGCGATTCGATAGCCCATTACCCAGATGCCAATCCCTGCACCAACTTCTTGAATCTCTAATACATCGGTACGGTAGGCATCGATCGCAATATCTTGAGTAGCACTAAGAAAAGACAGAATTAGAGCAGCGATCGCTAATATTGGTAATGCCCCTGCTCGCTCCGTAGGTAAAATATTGCCAATCGTAAACATTTGTAAAGCGATCGCTAATATTGCAAGCACCAACCCACCTTGTGTTATAAAAATCCACCCTCTTCTTCGCCCTAAAAAAGGTGGTACAAAGCGATCAATAACAGGTGACCACAAAAATTTGAGCGAATATGGTAGCGAAACTAAACCTAGCCAACCAATCGTACTAAGGTCAAACTTAGAACTAGTAAGCCATGCACGAAAAGCATCATCGGTTAGCGCATAGGGTAAACCTGAGGCAAATCCTAGTGACAAAAGCGCCACCATTTTGCGACTTTGAAAAACTCGAAAAAATTGGGCGATCGTGTTCATATTTGCGGATTAGACTACAATAAATATGTAAGCGGAGACGAAAGTTTCCGTTCACTCCTCACACCACATTCCGCCTAAGCTTATGAGCAGCAAAGGCGGTTTTTTCTTTTTTAGATATATTTAATATAAATATTTTGTGATAACCCTTACTAGGGTTTTTAGGGGCTGTGGCGCTGAAAGCTTACCATAAATAATTAGTAGCGTTTTGCAACTGTCATTATTTATGGGTTTAGAGTGAAGTATCTAATTATACAGTTGTAGCTTTTATCAAATTTGCAATTCTAGCTGTTATACTAGCGACACGTGATTTTTAAAAGTAAAAAGTTCTTAGTATTTAGGGAGTTAGCAAACCATGTCATCAGCGATCGCCGTCACAGATGCTAGCTTTGAGCAGGACGTACTTAAAAGTGAGATTCCTGTTCTAGTAGATTTTTGGGCACCTTGGTGTGGTCCTTGCCGTATGGTTGCTCCTGTAGTTGAGGAAGTCGCTACACAGTACGAGGGCAAAATCAAAGTTTTCAAGCTCAATACCGATGAGAATCCTGGCGTAGCCGGACAATACGGCATTCGCAGTATACCCACGCTTATGTTGTTTAAGGGTGGTCAGCGTGTAGATGTGGTTGTTGGTGCTGTCCCTAAGACAACGCTATGCACCACGATTGAAAAGTGCTTCGATAGTTAAGAAAATTTAACATCTATATCCAACTCACAAGGCAAAGGGGGCGCAAAGCGCCCCTTTTACTTTATGGGTTGTAAACGGAATAAGGCGCTAAATTTAGAAAAATATATTCAAGTAAAATTAATTTAATAAAATTAAAAAGTGCAGCAATCTAAAATTGTCGAAATTTTATCTACTGATGAGTTGCGACGGACAGTTAATCGTCTAGCATCGCAAATTGTCGAAGCTAGTGATGATTTGTACAATGTAGCCTTGCTCGGTGTTTATACTCGTGGTGTGCCGTTAAGTGTAGCGATCGCTAAGCAGATACATACTCTTGAAGGAGTCTTAGTTCCATCGGGAGCGCTGGATATTACATTTTATCGTGATGATCTTGATAAAATTGGACTGCGAACACCTAGCAAAACAGAAATTCCCTTTGACCTCAATGGCAAAACCATAGTCTTAGTGGATGATGTCATTTATAGCGGTCGGACAATTGGGGCAGCGTTGAATGCAATCCATGATTATGGTCGTCCCAAGGTTGTCAGACTATTGACATTGATTGATCGCGGACATCGTGAGTTACCCATTCATCCTGATTATGTGGGGCGTACTCTGCCTACTTCTAAAGATGAGCAAGTAAAAGTATTTTTGAGTGCCGCAGGTGATGGTCGCGATGGAGTTGAGCTAATTAAACCTAATTGAGATAACAAAATGGAAAATCAATTAATTGTAAGAGATCCTGAAATTCTCTCTGGAATACCTGTATTCAAGGGAACTAGAGTTCCTATAAAGAATTTGGTTGATTATCTGGAAGCAGGGGATTCTCTAGAAGAATTTTTAGATGACTTTCTAACTGTGCGGAAAGAGAAGGTAATGGAGTTTTTAAATCTGTCAATCAAATATTATTTGGCGCATGATTATGAAAGTACTGCTTGATGAGTGCTTGCCTAAGAAGCTCAAAAGAGAAATATCTGATGGTCATACTATCGTGACTGTACAAGAGCAAGGATGGGCAAGCAAAAAGAACGGTGAATTACTGAAGCCTGTGGCGAGTGAATTTGATGTGTTTATTACGATTGACAATAATCTGTCAGCACAACAAAACCTCACTAGAATTGATTTAGCTGTGATTGTTTTATCTGCACCAAATAACCGCCTAGAAACCCTCAAGCCTCTAGTGCCAAGAATTAAGGAAGTGATAGGAATTATTCAAACTGACGAAATAGTCTATATCTAAAAAATAGAGAAACTATTTCGATTAGATACAAATGCGATATGTAAGCAAGCAGGGATAGCGCCAAAGTTTGGGAGTCCTAAAAAGGAAAGGATCTGTGTAAAGCTGTTAGGGCAAAGTTTTCATCGAATATAGAAAAATTAAAGTCCTTAAGTATCTGGGCTGTTTAGGCATTTTTCAACTAAATAGCCTAATTCTGTACAAATTCATGAGCTTTGTAGCATCTTCCTAACGTTGAAGATTAGATGTTTTCAGGCAATGGTAAATCCATGGATTCCATGCTGACAAGGAGGTCTGTATATCCTTTCCTTTTTAGGACTACCTAATCTTGCTCTTGCTTTCACTTGCAGCTTCTTCGCTTGCTTGCTCTTCAGTTTTAGTTCACCGATACAGCTTTTGATTTTTCTCTCCTTTCCTGCTTTTGTCCCACTGCTTTTTTCGACAAAAAAATTCCCACGTTTGGACTTACGTTTTCCAGCATTTGCTCTCTGACAGCTATTTCTATACCTTCTAGTGTTTTCAATTGCTCAACATCTTTTGCTTCTGCATTACGATACAGGATTTCCGCTATCTCTCTGGTGCAGGCTTCCAGTCTTACTTTTTCTTCTGGTGTCATTTGCTTGGACAGGTTAATCTGTTTTTATCTTATCTCGCTTTTCTCTTGAATATTTATACTTAGTGCCAAACTGAGATGCTCCCTTAGCTCTTCTTTTGGAGTATTATTCAGTAGTATAGCTGTTGCTGCTTTTAGATGGTCTTTCAAAACCTTGCTTTCTTCGGGTGTTATCTTTTTTCTTTACCCTGCTTCTTTTTCATTTTCTCACATGCCACCAATAAGTAGTACTCATTGCGTTAGTGAGATGCTCCCATCTAATTCTTTAGATGGGGAAGATGTTATTTCTAGGTTTACAATGCCATTATCTGAACTATTTCAAATGATATCATTTTGAAATAGAAAGTATTTATTTAGTGGAGATTAAGTTATGGGAATGCCATGTGAAGTTAACAGTATTTTAAAACTAAAGCCATCTCAGGGTTATCCTACGCTAATTGAGAAGAGCAAACGATATCAAGCTCAAAAAGAAGGCTATAGAATTATCCCCATAGACGTTCCAATTCCATTAGTTGACAACAACTGGGTTGCTCATGCAGATATTAAAATTTTCAGACTGGTTTGGGAAAATAAAATGACAATTGTCGATTTTGAAATTGATAGAATTTATGAGACTCCATTTTTAACTAAAAATTAGGGCGATCGCTTCTATAGTTATCCTTACCAAAGAACATCGTATTAATCTTGACCATACAATTGTATTAATGGTTCAACTTCCAAGTTTTTGAGGTTGCGATGACCTTAAATACTATTTCTACTTAAGAGTTTTTATGCTAAATGCTACCTTGTTCGGCAAGCTTGATCGCTTACGTCACATTTTTAATGAATCATCCGAA
>JAYVVP010000089.1:0-15448 GCA_043786935.1 Pseudanabaena sp.
TACGATCAGACATCGCAAGGTTGCTTAACTTTAAACTGACAATGGGGAAATATGCTTATGTCTTCTCTCCTCTTTATTTCCGATGAAGTCTACTAGATGAAATCTTAAATAAAAACGATGACTAAATCAAGATTTGTCATAAATACAAATAGCCAAGAGAGCAAACAAATGACCACCAGAGAAAAACTTATTCAAGAAATCTCCCACGTTCCTGAAGAATTAGTAGAAGAGCTTTTTGACTTCTTGCTATTCGCACAAACTCGCAGACAACAAAATAAATCTCTAAAAGCACCCAGACCCTATGCCCTCTGTGCTGGTGAATTTACTGTTCCTCAAAACTTTGACGAACCTTTACCCGAAGAAATCTTAAAAGACTTTGAATAGAACAGATAAAAGATCATACAATTGCTCCTTGATACACATATTTTCCTTTGGTTTCTCAATGGCGATCCTCAACTCTCTCCACAATTTCGCAACTATATCCAAGACCCCAATAACGATATCTACCTAAGCGTTGTATCTGTTTGGGAAGCCACAATTAAATATCAACTTTGTAAACTTCCTTTCCCACAATCCCCAGAAATATATTTACCAAGACAACGTATTCGACATCAAATTGATAGCTTACCTATTGACGAAGCCAGTATTACGCAACTAATTCGATTGCCACTTTTGCATAGAGATCCCTTTGACCGACTTTTAATTTGTCAAGCTATTCAGCATAATTCAACAATAGTGACTGTCGATCAAGCAATCATTAGCTATCCAATAGTTCAAATTCTAAAATAATAATTTATAAAAGATTACTAAACCAATAGGTTGTTCAGAGAAGGAGATTTTGTAATGACTGAGCCGAATTATCTTGAATCTGTTCTAACACCTGAAGAGCTAAAAGCAGGACGCGATCGCATTGCCGCCGCAAATATCAACAACGTTTTACATCACTGTCGTAAATGTGCTTATGAATGGGTTGCTTCCCATGCCGAAGCCTGTCGTTGTGGCTCCAAAAATGTAGAAAGGATCATGTGTTGGCAATTTCCTGATGATTAGAGCGTAGCTGACTTAATCCATGCTTGAAGATCGCTTGAGATAGTCGTGAAGTGTATATAAATTTTTTTTGGTTGTACTGATCGCTGTTCTTGTATATTTTTTGAGTTGTATTTTGGATCAACCGCGATCGCTAACTCATTCTCTAATACAAAATTTTCTGATAGCGATTGCTTTAATACTACTGCTTGATGATCTTGTTGTTTTAGAACCTTAGCATAGATTTCACCTTCAATTTCTGGCTGGAGAGAATCTGGGGTAAAAACTTTTAAATGGATTTTGAGATTGGTTAAAACAGGAATATCATTTTCCGTAAGCATCTCAGCGCCATAGGGCGATAACCGCTGCAACTCTCCCACAGATATCTCTGTTCCTAGATGCTTCTCCTCTAAAATACGATAGGTAATTGGAATCGGGGTTGCTAAAACTTTTAATGATTCATTAAGAGAGGGAAGCTCAAGATTGTATATACCGCCAATCCCACAAACATCATATATAGAGATTGGCTGTGATATACCTTTGGGTTCAACTTCTATTGAGCCATTAGTTTTGACAATATTCTGCACTTCATTATAGGTAGTTTCTGAAATCAAAATCTGTCCGCCCACAGTGTAGGATTCGATACGCGCGGTAAGATTAACGTGATTGCCCACAACTGCATATTTGGCGCGAGATTGCGAGCCGATATTACCAGCCACCACTTCGCCCGTATTGATACCAATGCCCATGGCAATTTCGGGTAATTCCATATACGCTAATTTTTCATTTACTGATCGCATTGCTAATTGCATAGCGATCGCGCTTACCACCGCCCGCGCCGCATCATCTTCCCGATAAATCGGCGCACCAAACAGAACCAGAATCGCGTCACCAATAAATTCATCAATTGTGCCTTGGTAGGGGGCGATCGCATCGGTCATTGCGCCAAGAAAAACATTGAGAATTTCGACAACTTTTTCGGGCGGCATCTTTTCAGAAATGGTGGAAAAGCCACGCAAATCACACATCAGAATCGACACTTTGCGGCGATCGCCTCCTAGTCTCAGCCCTTCAGGAGTTTCTAATAAGCTCTTGACCACAGCATCAGTCAAATAGCGACTGAAATAAGTGCGGATTTGCGCCGCCGTAATCGCTAAATAGCTAGTCACGATCGCGCCGCCGCCCAAAAACGTAATCATCGCAGGGACAAAAGGCAACCACCAACCGTAGCTTAAGGCGACAAAACAAGTAGCAACTAAAATCCCTCCTAATGTCAACACACTAAGCGATCGCAATGCTAGTACTTGAAGTTCTCGATCTTTAGTGTTGACATTCCGCCATTGCCAAATCAAAATCGAGCCAGCTAAAGACCAGCTAAAAATCCAAAGCCATTCCCAATGCTTTTCCCAAGACTGGATGCCAGTGCGTCCGTCAAGAGTGCTACTAAGTATATGACTGACAATCTGAGCATGAACTTCAATTCCTGATGTAAAAATGCGCGTACTACCAAGTCCACTATCGAGCGGAGTAAAAAACCAATCTCGCAGACTCACCGCTGTTGTCCCAATCATCACCACGCGATCGCGTAGTAAATCTGGCGCAATTTTACTTTCCAGTACATCCGCCATTCGCACGATCTGAAAGCCCTTTAGCGATCGACGATAGTTAATTATAAATTGATGTCCACCGACATCGGCACGGCTATAACCGCCATCATTTCCTCTTAACCTTGGCGGATTTAGAGCTTGTTCAAAGGGTACTGTTTTTTCACCATCAAGATAGAGCGAAGCTAGCTGTAAACCAAAACTGAGCGAAGTTTTTCCATCAGGTAAGCGGAGAGATAATAATCCTCGGCGAATGCGTCCGTCAGCATCAACGGGAAGATTGATTGCGCCAACTTGCTCTGTATCGACAAGGGCTGGTGGGGGATTAATATCTGAACTAGATACCGCAAAATTTGAGTCAACTAAATCAGCTTTTTTGGTTGCGCCAATAAAATTTGGGGTAGTCTTAAAAAATTTTTCTAATTGTGAATAGCCACTACCAACAGGTTTGTCACGAGCAAGATCTAAACCGATCGCACGCGGTTTTTGCTGTCGGATTTTTTCCAATAACTTGGTGAGCAGAGCATCGTCAATCGGCCATGCATACTGACGTACATCCGCTTCATCAATACCAATAATCACGATTCGATGATCTACTGGCTCAGGCGATCGCCATCGAAAAAATTGATCGAGCATGGCTAACTCGACAGGCTCTAACGAACCGATTAGCCGTAAACCAATCACCAAAAGCGAAATCGATGGTGCAGCGATCGCGATACCGCGCCACTTCCATAAGATGTTTTTGATATAAGAGGCGATCGCCATAAATCTTCTCCTGATGATTAGTACCCTATGCTGCACACCATATAAGGTTTGAGCGCTTTACACTCAAATAAAGAACTACTTTTGATCAACGAAAGAAAATGGAAGAACGCGATCCAAATTAGCCGACTTCAGTAGAGCCGTCCATTCGTCGAAAATTTCCGTGTTTTTAGGAACAGTAAGCCTTGCTTCAGCCAAAGTTTGGATGGTTTCAAACCAAATACTTTCTTGAGCAAACAATGCTGCTCGATCAGAAGACAGTGAGGTTTGGGGGAGTTGGGCAACTAGCTTTTTAGGCGGTAAAATCCGTCGCATCGTTCCCCTGACTGTTTTAGACTCTTCAATACTTGCCATTCTCGGTTTATATGAAGGCGTAACTTTAAAATCCCACGTATATCTTTTGCCAATTTCTAGAATGGGAGCATCATCGGGCATCTTAAATGCAATTAAGCCTGCTTCGTTATTAATTGCAAAAGAGGTTTGATAAATGAGTTTGCGTTTTGTGAGAGAACTATCGCTATCGTAAAGACGAAAATATGCTGAGCCATCAATTTTTGGGGTAAGAAAATAAATTGTTGGGCGTTCAGAAATCGTCTGAGGTACTGGATTTACTTCTGATTGCAAATCTGGAACTAATGCAATTAGACAAGCTGTGGTGCAGCCTGGACCGCGCGTAATCCCTGATACTGAGACTATAGGAGCATCAAGATTGGTTGGGGGCACATATCGCACCTTGCGTGACTGAGCTTGAGCCGAATAATTAAACAAAGTAGTTAATGGCAAAGCAATTATAGTACTTCCAACTAGACCATAACAAGACATTGCGATTAAGATTTTTTTTGATAAAGACATAATGTGATCGCCTCCAGAAAAAGTGATCTCTAAGGTTATGATGTGCAACTCAACTCGTTACAGATCATAACCTTGAGATGCTTGATAGTTAGTTAAGAATGCAATTTTTACCAAAAAGTTGCTACGGACATTCGACTGAACATTCTTATATCGCGATCGCAATCAGACTTTAAAACCCAAACATAAAAGGCGGGGCTTCGCGCTACTTTTTATCTTTTAGGCTAGCCATAGCCCACTAACTCTAGTTTTTGGAAGAGTTACTTTGTGCCTTTACAACTTTCTCTTTATGGCAGAAAAGCGTATTATGATATTTAGAAAAACTTATTTAAATCGTTACAAAACTATGGATATTTTGTCATTGGGTTGGCTTGGCGTACTTGGTATGTTCACACTTTCGATCGCTTTCGTAGTTTGGGGACGTAACGGACTATAGAAGTAAGAATTAACTAGAAAGGGGTGTAAAGCGCCCTTTTTTATTTATTGATTCATTCAGACTCACCGATTAAAGTAAAAGCTGCCCAATTTAAGGGATCGGGGTATTTAGCCTTAGTAGTAAGCATCGCTTGACGCAGCGCTTGAGCTTTATCTGGAACCATCTGAAATTTTTTGTAAAATGTGGTCATGAGCAGAACAGTCGGATCATCAGGTACTGACCATAACGACACAACTACGCTTGGCACTCCCGCCGTAATTAGCGATCGCGATAGACCGATCACACCGTCGCCCGTTAAAGTGCCCTGTCCAGTTTTACAGGCACTAAGTACTACCATCTCTGCATTCAGTCGCATCGTGATGATTTCACTAGCCGTCAAAAATCCATCATCAGTTTGACTAGGCGCAAAGGCGATCGCACCTGGGATATCATCTTTACGATATTCCTCTAACAATCCATGCGTGGCTAAGTGAATAAATCGCGCATTTTTCATTTTTTCGACAACTTCCACTTTAGTGGCTTTATCACCCGTTAAAAAAGTTGTGTTTAGTAAAGCCGCAATCTCGCGTGCTTCTCTTTCAGCACCCAACAAAGATTGTAATTGCACAGGTGGATTACCAAGACTAGGCATCGTGGGATTGCCAACAATGAGAATCTCTTGCAAATTAACTTTTTTCAATTGTTGTCGGACTTGGTGGGTGAGATCTAGCACCTGAATGGCGGGAGCGATTTGAACTGTATGGTTATCAATTAGAAACTTATCTTGTGGATCGATGAGTGCGGCAAAGGGAACTAAAAACAGCATTGATTGAGGCAAGAAAACTATCCTTGTCTTGTCATCTTTAGGCAGCAAGTCTTGAATCGGCTGAATAAGAATGGTATGAAGTTGCTTCAGTTCACCATATTTAGCTAGGACATTTTTAGGATTTTGTTCAATTGAGCTAGCGTCATTAAACAAATCGCGCACCTTTGATACAAGGTCAGCAATAGGCATATTCAATTTTGTGAGATCGACTTCCCGAAAGGCGATCGCTCCAGTCGGTTGGACTACCCAAATATAGAGCTTGATATATTCGCCTTTAAGTTTGCCTTGTCCAGTAAAGTTTGAATCAGCAACGAGAGAATATTCCACCAGCACGGCATTTTGCTGTTGAGCAATACGACGAATATCGGCAATATTTACTGATGACAAAGATAGAGTTTTTTGATCGGCTTTGGTTACTGGATCTTTGCTAAGGCGACGCGAGAGAAGCTCGGCGAAAGCACGCGCACGTCCACGTTCAGCAATTTCTAGGGCTACTTCAGGCTTGCCTTGAGCAACCATAACCTGTTGAAGTAGATTGAAGGCATGAAGCTGAGTATCAAAAATAGAAACCTTGTCGCTATCACTTAAATTAGAACGTAGGGATTCCAATAAGTTAAGCGCAGTCAGAATTTTTTGTTCTGCTTCTAAGTGTTTTTGCGATCGCCAAAGTGTATATCCCCAATTACCTAAAGTCATTGCTTCTAAACGGCGATCGCCGATTTGCTTAGCTAACTTCCAGCTTTGCTCTTGAAATAATAAAGCTTTGTCGTATTCTTCTAAAAATACATAGGCTAATCCCATACCACCAACTGCGGCTCCTTCAATACGCGGATTTTTAAGTTCCTTAGCAACGGTTAATGCTTGTTCGTAATAGGCGATCGCTTTTGTATATTTACGCTGAACATGATAGCTAAAGCCGATACTATTAAGCGCATTTCCTTCCGCTTCTCGAAACCCAATTTTTCTAGCATTATCAAGACTTTGTTGATAATACTTAATTGCTTGAGGATATTCTTCTTGTGTATCTGCGATCGCACCTAAGCTATTGAGCATAGAAACAATTCCATTCCTATTCCTGACCGCCTTCGCAATTTTGAGACTACGCTGATAAAAATCTTCGGCTATGCTGTAATTGCCAAGATCATAATGAATATTACCGAGACTAGCTAAAACCTGTCCTTCTCCTTGCTGATCGTTTAATTCTTTTCTGATTACTAACCCTTGATTCTGAACTTCTAGAGCCTTAGCATAGTTCCCAACTACGCGATAGCTGTTACCAAGATTTCCGAGAACAGTGGCTTCAATTTTACGATCGCCTAAACGTTGTGCCAAAGCTAGCAATTGCTCAGAGTAAGTGATCGCTTGTTCATATTTGCCAAGCATTTTTGATGCTTCCGCAAGCGCCTCAAGGACATTTATCTCGCCTTTACTATTCTTTTGCTGTCGATATAGATTTAGAGCTTGCTGCCAACTAGCGATCATCAGATCGAACTGTTGCGCTCTAAACTGTTGTAGCCCCGTTTGCACTAATTGCTCAGCTTGCGATCCCACATCTTGAGAAGGGAGAGCAGGATTACTAATCCCTGATGCTAATGAGGCGATCGGCATAGTTAAACAAGTTGCAAACAAGATAGCGATCGTATAGCCTTTACTTTTCATGGGAACAATCTATTCTTTGCAGGGAGGCAAATTAGAAGAACTAGTATTTGTGCGAGTTGGCACAGTGCGTGTTGGCTCTGATGATGGTAGTGACGCAGTAATTGTCAAAAGGGGTTTCTTAGTCTTTGTCGGTTCGCATTGCTTTATCTCACCAGCATTTGCTTGTAAGTTAGCCGAGCGAGCAGAAGCGATCGCATCGTTACTTAAAGTATTTGCAGTCAAGGTATTCGCAGTTAAGGTATTCGCAAGACTAGTATTAGAACTACTAAATGATTGATCGAATAGTAATGTCAAAACCTGCGGTGGGATAGTTTCAAGTCCAATTCCAATTTGACCATCTACCCCACTAGTCGTTGGCGTTCTTCCCACAACAAAATTTGTGTCATTGAGAAGACGGATATTAATTAAATTATTACCGCCATTACCAGAAATAATCGGAGCCTGATTTCCAAATTGTAACGAAATATTTCCCTTGGGATTTGGTTTTATAGATGGATCGGTAGCAAAAGGATAAATACTGTACCTAGTATCTGCCGCACCAAAGGCAATTGGCGAACCATTGATCGGAGTCCCAATTACGCTAAATCGCCCAGCTGTAATATTGATTAAATTATCGGTTGTATTAAACCTTTGTCCAATTTGCAAAAAACCATTAGCAACTGTTGTAGATCCATTAGATGCATTTAAATTGAGGGTTACACCCGGATTACTATTAGTATTACGAACTACAAAATTTCCTGTAATACCAATGTTTCCATTTTGGGCAGTTAATGAAAGTGTAGGACTTACAGTTGTGTCAAAGAAGAAAGAAGTTCCAAAGCCTCCAAGCCCGACGGCACTAGTATCGACATTAACATCTCTGCCAGCAATAAAACTCAAAGCCTGAGTATTTCCACTATTAAAGGTAAATCCATTGCCACTATTATTAGGAACATTAATGATAATATCTCTCCCTGCTTCAAATTTGATAGAAGTAGCTTGAGTATTTGTAAAATCCGTAGTGTTAGCGAGAGTAATATCATTAGTTGCTTGAAGGATAACATTACCTGCTATTCCACGAAGATCGGCATCGTTAATATTTATATTTCCAGGCAAAATGGCAAATGGGATTGTTGGGTTTTGTGCTAATAAAAGTTGTGCTGCAACGCCTGCACTACTTGCTGCACTGCTAATAGTAATGTTATTTGGATCAAGCAAAAGTGTTCCAGCAATACCATTCAATGCTGTTGTATTCACTTTCCCCTGAAACAGCAAGTTCTCTTTGCCCGACACTTCGACAAAGCCGCCATTGCCGCTAACTGAACCACCTTTTGCAGAGATATTTCCTAAAAATGTGGCTGCTAGATCTGCCCAAGCAATCACTTTGCCACCATTACTACTTTGTAGCGCATCTGCAAGAATTGTAGAGTCTTTGCTAATAAAAGTGTATTGAGCATTGGGAACTATCCCTTTTCCTTGAAAGTCTCCCCCAATTAAAACTGTACCGCCACCGATCGCACCCGAAGCATTGAGATTTGCCGAAACTAGACCAACGCGATCGCCTAAAACATTAATCTCACCACCTTTAGCATTAGTGCTAGAGACATCCAGATTACCTGATGCGATCGCCGTTCCTGCCGTTGAAGGGATTGGATTATTGGCAACTAATACATTGCCAGAACTATCTACATTTAAGCCAGTGATGTTACGAAGTTCGGATGAACCTGTAAGCAAGTTAGGTAGATCAGAACCTAGAATAGAACGTTGGGCAAGTTCTTGTTGGGCAGCTATAGGAAGTTCTAAACTTAATAGACTTCCTTCAGGCGTGATTTTTACATACTTACCATCAGGTACTGCGGCGATCGTCACTTTGCCTGCTGGTGTAGCGATCGTGCCTGTGTTAATCACTAGTCCACCCACTAAAGTAATGTTCTGTCCTTGATTGACAGATAAATTCCCAGCATTAATTATTGGTGCTCCTTGTGAACTAATAGCACTAGAAAGGTTAGCCGCGAATCCAAAAGCTTGAGGATTACCAGATAGGTTTTTGATTGCATCAACACTTGTATTTATACCAAACCAACCATTCCCTACCTGTATTCCATTTGCTGTTGTTGCGGTAAATGATGCAGGTACATTTAAACTTGCATTAGAACCAAATATAATTCCCGCAGGATTTAATAAATAAAGATTTGAACTACCTCCTGTAACTTGAATTAGTCCATTAATTACTGATGGACTACCTCCCACTACTCGACCGAGAATATTTTGAATACTTGGATTAGATAAAAAATTAGCTATTTGTCCTTGATTTAAGCCAAATTGCTGGAAGCTGTGATATAAATTTGCATCTACTTGTGTGCCGCCTGTGATGTTTAGTTGTTGAGGGTTAGTGGTTGCGGAGTTTACTTGTGTGCCTAAGTCATTGGTTGGCACTATTGATTGTGCCCATGCTGCGCCGCTTGTCATAAAAGGTTGCGTCAACAGCAAGGCGATCGCGGTTCTTCTAATGTGCTTAAAATTACTGTTAACAGCTGTGGACATTAAGTTTCTCCTTTATTACTAAGTATGCTTACAGCACAGGAACAAATTTTTAAATCTAGTAATGATCGTCAATTTTTTGATTGTTTACACAATAATGTATTAATCATGTAAAATCAATTTCAAAGTGACATATTATAAAATCTTCTTATAACTTTAAAAATGCAATGTTTTTAAACTTCCTGCATTTTTTGTAATGAACCTGCAAATCTATAAAATATGCAAAAGACCATATCTTAATTTGCTGTTTTAAGCTATGTTTCTTAAAAATGTAGCCATCAAAAAATTGATGTTAATAGCATGAGCTTATTTAAACTAGTTAGTTATTATCTATCGCGCTCTTTAATCTTCAGCAGCATTCTCATTGTCTCAATCGAATCGGTAGCCGCAGTACATGTTAATAAGCCTACTAATACTAGCTCTACAACTCTTCTCAAGATTAACAATTCGGGAAATCCTCTAACTGTTCCATCATCTGTAATTCTGTCCCCAATAGCTCAAGCGATCGCAGTCAAAAAAGTCAAAATTGTGGGCAGCACTATTTTAAATGACGTAGAGCTAGTCACTATCTCTAAAACTCTAGAAGGGCAACAAGTAACTCCTGAACAGATCCAAAAAGCAGCCCAATCAATTACCCAAATCTATGCTGATCGCGGCTACCTTACTTCTCAAGCCGTAGTCGATCCAGAAAAAATTGTTGATGGTGTAGTCACAATTCAAGTTATTGAAGGTAGAGTCGAAAAAATTGAGATTCAAGGCTTAACGAATACTAATCCAGACTATGTGCGATCGCGAGTGGAATTAGGCACTAGTAAACCTCTCAATACTGCCAAACTCGAAGATCAGTTACGCTTGTTACGTGCAGATCCCATATTTAGCGATGTTGAAGCTAGTTTAAAATCAGGCAGTCAGCCCGACAGCAGTATTCTCGTTGTTACAGTTAAAGAAGCAAATCAGTTTGGTGGATTTGCTGGTATCGACAACTTTTCTCCGCCCGCAGTCGGATCAGAACGCTACGGTGGCGGCTTGTTCTTTCGGAATCTGTCGGGCAATGGTGACACGTTCGCCGCTTCCTATTACGGAACAATCACAGGAGGCTCTAATCAATATGATCTCTCGTACAGTATTCCACTCAATCCCATGAATGGAACCTTATCATTGCGATATTCCCCAAGCAACTATCGAATTACCCAAGCTCCTTTTGATGTACTGAATATTCGTGGAAATAATAATTTATTCGATTTGAATTTTCGACAGCCGTTAGTCAGGACAAGTGTAGAAGAATTTGCTCTATCCCTCGGCTATAGCTATCAAAGAGGACAAACATTTGCCTTTAACGATCTTGCTACACCCTTTGGCATTGGTCCAGAACCAGATGGGACTAGTCGCACCAGTATATTTAAGTTTGGACAAGACTATACCCTACGCGATCTGTTTGGTGCTTGGTCATTGCGATCGCAGTTTAGTCTAGGCACAGGATTATTTGGTTCCACAAACGTTACAACACCCAGTGGCTCATTCCTAAGCTGGCTAGGGCAAATCCAGCGCGTACAGTCCTTGGGAACAGACTCTCTATTAATTGGCGCTTTAGATTTGCAACTATCTGCCGATCCATTATTGTCTTCGCAGCAGTTCACGATTGGTGGTGGTCAGTCTATTCGTGGGTTTCGCCAAAATGCGCGATCGGGCGACAATGGTATTCGATTCTCTTTAGAAAATCGATTTGTGGCTCTCCGCAATGAGCAAAATGCAGCGCTGTTGCAAGTGATTCCTTTTTTAGATGCAGGAGCTATTTGGAATCACCCCAATAATCCTAATACTCTACCCAGCCAAAACTTTTTAGCTGGTGGTGGACTAGGATTGCTATTTACGCCCCTAGACCGATTAAATCTGCGTCTAGATTATGCGATTCCCTTTGTCAACCTTAGCGATCGCGGTACAAATTTACAAGAGTCCGCCTTTTATTTCAGCTTAGGCTATCAGTTCTAAGCATCTTGGATTTGATGTAAAAACAAGTCAAAAATCCTCTTTCTAAACTTTGAGGCTTGAAGGCGATCGCGATACACTAGATAAATTATGATCAGATAGCAATAATTAACCAAGTTTTATGTCAGAGGTTATTCTTTTTAATACTTTTTTCTGGGCTGCCGCCGTGTTGCTAGCGATCGCGACCAGTGGCATTGGCTATCTTACTTATTTAGAATGGCAAGATCGTCGTCGCCGTGGAAAAAGTTAAACCATTCATACATGCAATCATTCATCCAAGGTGTATGCCACGCGAGACCAAGGTTGATTGTTTCTACAAAATTTTCAGGCAGGTCTGCCCCATTGATCGCCACACAAAATTTAAAGGTCGTAACTTGTTGCCATTGCTTTAGATGTTTGAGTACCAGCACGATCGCTTGACGGTAGGGATGATTTGGCTGTTTATACCAGTCATCAGAAGCTTCATTAGAGCGATCAAATCCTAAATGGACAATCGAGAGCTTAGTCGAAGCATCTAAATCAGGGATTTGAGTATCGGCACTAGCAAACAGGTTAGCAAATGCTGTAGATGTCTCTTCTTGTAACAGCAGATCATTTGTTGAGACAAACTCTCGCAATTGATCAAGCCATTGAGAAGATTTATGATCTGTCCAGCGAATGCCAAGTGTCACTAGCTTAGTTTGCAAAAGCAGATGTCCTAGTTTTTCTGCTTTTGTTTCGAGATAGCGCCGATTGTATTCATTAGTTTCGATCAATAGAGGCAAGCGACCAACTATTTCAATCCCAAAACCTTTTAAACCTGCCAGTTTACGAGGGTTATTGGTAATCAAACGCATTTTTTTGATACCCAAGTCGTGCAAAATTTGCGCTCCGACTCCATAAGTACGCAGATCAGCGCCAAATCCCAATTTTTCATTGGCTTCAACCGTATCTAAGCCGCCATCTTGGAGGGAATAAGCTTTGATTTTGTTAATCAAACCAATGCCCCGCCCTTCTTGGCGCAAATAAATCACTACGCCCCAATTGGTAAACTCGATCATTTTTAAAGCGCTTTGCAATTGTCCACGGCAATCACAACGCAATGAGCCGAGGGCATCACCTGTAAGACATTCAGAATGCACTCGCACTAAAACTTCGTTGTCAGAAAAATCTTGGAGGTCGCCTTTGACGATCGCTAAATGTTCGGTATTGTCGAGCGTATTGCGATAGGCATAGACCCGAAAATCACCAAATAACGATGGCAAAAGCGCGATCGCTTCACGTTGCACAAAGCGATCATGGGCAAGCCGATAGCTGATTAGATCGGCAATACTAATTAACTTGAGATTATGTAACTTGGCATATTCGATCAGTTCAGGCAAACGAGCCATCGAGCCATCATCATTTTGAATTTCGCAAATCACACCTGCGGGATATAGCCCCGACATTTGCGCCAAGTCAACTGCTGCTTCAGTATGTCCCGCGCGCTTGAGTACGCCGCCTGCTTTTGCCCTAAGCGGAAAAATATGACCAGGACGACGAAGATCATTTGGGCGAGTATTTGGGTTAATCACCGACTGAATAGTGCGCGATCGATCCTCTGCCGAAATGCCTGTTGATGTACCTTCAACTGCATCAATGCTAACAGTGAAGGCAGTTTGATGACTATCAGTATTGCGATCAACCATTAGTGGCAAGTCCAAGCTATCAAGGCGATCGCCTGTTATGGCTAGACAGATCAACCCGCGTGCTTTGACTGCCATAAAGTTCACCATTTCAGGCGTAGCAAATTGGGCAGCCCCAATCAAATCGCCTTCATTTTCACGGTTTTCATCATCGACAACGACAATGAGACGACCAGATTTAAGGTCGTGGAGGGCATCGGGAACAGAATCAAATTGAAACTTTGTCAAGGCTTACTGCAAGAGATTTAAGCTTATTTACCTTAATCATATATCAAAAGAAAGTAGAGAGGTCGTTCTCTATTTCTTTAGGCTGAACATACCGCAAAGCAATGTGTTTAAGACATTTTGTAGGAACATTTAATTTAGACACTCAGTCAATTTGCGAAGTACACACGAATGTATACATAAGGAAAACTAACCATGACAAATCAAACTAAACTTTCTCGCACTACATTACTTGTGGCTGTTAGCTTTATTGGTAGCTCTGTACTTCCCTTCATCAGCTTAGCTCCTGCCATTGCTCAGACCACTTTTAATGATGTACCTACAGATTATTGGGCGCAAACTTTTATCCAAGAATTAGCTACCAGAGACATTATCAAAGGTTTTCCTGATGGAGGATTTCGTCCAAATGATTTGGTAACTAGAGCGCAATTTGCTGCCATGCTCAGCAAAGCTGTAAACAAAGCCCCAACTCGTGGCGGCGTGACCTTTGTTGATGTTGATTCTAATTACTGGGCTGCTAATGCAATTCAGAAGTCATATACAACAGGCTTTATGTCTGGTTATCCAGGCAATATTTTTGAACCTGTCCAAAATATTCCTCGCGTACAGATTTTAGTTTCACTTGCTAATGGTCTAAATTATTCACCTAGTCAAGCACCTGAAACAATTTTACAGGCTTATTCTGATGCTTCTGGCATTCCAAACTATGCACGGAGTAGTGTAGCGGCAGCGACTGAAAATCGTCTGGTTGTAAATTATCCCAATGCTCAGTTCTTAAATCCTAACCAAAGTGCAACTAGAGCCGAAGTTGCTGCATTCATCTATCAATCGTTAGTGCGTTCAGGTCAGGCTACTGCAATCTCCTCCCCTTATATTGTGGGACAGAACTCTGGTAATCCAACTAATCCACCAGCTTCAAATCAAGTCAGAATCCCTGCTGGTAACACGATCGCGGTTCAATATTCTAAAGACAAGATTTTACTTGGACCTGATGAAAAAGTCCCACTTGTATTAATCGTAAAACAGAATATTACGACTTCACAAGGAGCCGTTGTGATTCCTGCTAATACACAAGTGGTTGGAGAACTACGTGCTGTATCTGGCGGCGCTCAATTCTTTGCAAACGAACTCGTATTTGCGAATGGTCAAAGGACTTCTATTAACGCTACTTCTAAAGTTGTGACTACAACTGAAAGAGTTGATAAAGGTATGAGTGTCGGCAAAATCGTTCAAAATGCTGCCCTTGGTGCTGCTGCTGCTGCTGCGATCGCTGCGGTAACAGGCGATCGCGCTCTTGCTACTGAAGAAATCCTTGGTGGTGCAGGTATTGGTACGTTGCTCGGTCTATTTTTAGGACGTGACAGCGTAACCCTTGCTTCTGTCAATCCAAATACTGATCTAGCTGTGACTTTAAATTCTGATTTAGTGCTTAGCCCTAGATTCTAAATGATTAAAAAAAGGAGCGTTGTCCTCAACTAGGGGCAGCGCTCCTTTTTTGCGGTTTAATAATAAGAACTTGATGAATTAAAACTATGGCTGATCGCACTGAAATATTACGTCAATTGATGAAGTTAGTTGGTATATCTAGTTTTCAAGTACTCAGCGATCGTACCGGGGTATCACGTCGGGCGATCGATAGACTTCGCAAAGGTAATGCGGCGACTTTGAGATATGCCGATCTAGACAAGCTGGCTGAAGTGTTACAGATTGAATTAAATGAGTTTATTCCCAAATTTATTCCAGAATCATCAAGTTCCGCGATCACTGATTTGCGTGAAGAATATAAACATTTACAGCAGAAGTTAGAGAACCAAAAACAAGAGTTGCGATCGCAATTTGAACGAGAGACTATTCAGCAATTAGAATCTCTACTTTTACAATTACCATCGGCGGCTCATGCGGCTCAAAATAA
>JAYVVP010000090.1:0-15446 GCA_043786935.1 Pseudanabaena sp.
GAGTTAATCTTTATTTATCGCGCTAATCAAGCTTTGCAATTATGCGATCGCCCCGAACAAGTTTTACCGATGCCCACATTTGCGATCAATCTGCAATTAACTGTAGAAACTATATTTGGCTGGCTTCATGAATAAAAACCTATAAGTATTTAAAAGGTAAGCTAGTCGAAAAAATATAAACAGTAACGGCTGTACTTCGCATAGCCGTTACTGTTTTGATAGTAATCATTGAAAAGATGATGTTTAAACATTTATAAACTTTAGTACAATGCTTAATATTCTCTTGGTAAGTATTTAGACTTATTGACATGACATTAGACCAGTTTCCTTGGCTTACCGCGATCGTCCTTCTGCCGCTCTTAGCATCCTTCCTGATACCCATATTGCCAGATAAAGATGGCAAAACTGTGCGTTGGTATGCATTGGGTGTAGGCATCGCCGACTTTATTTTGATGTGCTACGCCTTCTGGAAGAACTATGATCCGAGCAGCGCGACATTCCAACTCGCGGAAAAGTACAATTGGATACCTCAGCTAGGGCTTAGCTGGGCAGTCTCAGTCGATGGCATTTCAGCACCTCTAGTGCTTTTAGCAGGGCTTGTCACCACTCTTTCGATATTTGCGGCTTGGCAAGTTGACATCAAACCGCGTTTGTTTTATTTCTTAATGTTGGTACTTTACTCCGCCCAGATCGGTGTATTTGTTTCTCAAGATTTATTGATGTTCTTCATCATGTGGGAAGTCGAACTAATCCCTGTGTATCTGCTCGTTTCGATCTGGGGTGGTCAAAAACGACAGTACGCAGCTACTAAATTTTTGCTTTATACCGCCGCTGCTTCAATCTTTATCTTAGTTGCAGGGCTGGGCATGGCGCTCTATGGCGACAACATGACCTTTGATATGGCTGAGCTAGCGCTCAAGGATTTCCCTCTCGCGTTAGAGCTGCCGCTTTATGCTGGTTTGCTGATTGCTTTTGGTGTCAAATTAGCAATTTTCCCTCTACATACTTGGCTGCCTGATGCTCATGGTGAAGCATCTTCGCCTGTATCGATGATTTTGGCAGGCGTACTACTAAAAATGGGAGGCTATGGTCTGATTCGCTTAAATATGGGATTGCTTGATCAAGCTCATGTGTATTTTGCACCGATTTTAGCAATGCTTGGCGTGATCAATATTGTTTACGGGGCTGTGAATTCCTTCGCCCAAACTAATATGAAGCGTCGCCTTGCCTTTTCATCGGTTTCGCACATGGGGTTTGTCTTGATTGGCATCGCATCTTTTACTGATTTAGGAATCAGTGGCGCAATGCTACAAATGATTTCTCATGGTTTGATTGCCTCGGTTTTATTCTTTCTCGCAGGTGTGACCTACGATCGCACTCACACGATGTCATTGAACGAAATGGGCTATATCGGTAAGGTGATGCCCAAAGTATTTGCATTGTTTACTGTGGGAGCCTTAGCTTCTCTGGCACTACCTGGTATGAGCGGTTTTGCTAGTGAAATTTCCATATTTATGGGTATGACCACCAGTGATGTCTATAGTTCTACTTTTCGCACGGTAACGGTTTTCTTAGCCGCAGTTGGAGTGATTCTTACCCCGATTTATTTACTCTCAATGTTGCGTCAGATTTTCTATGCCTCTGATGCCAATCCATCTTGCGATATTAATCCTTCCTGCGATATCTCTGATATCAGCCTCAAGGGTCAAGGCAATCAAGAAGTAGTGTGCTTTGGGACAAATTGCGTTCTGCCAAGTGAGGCTGATTTTAGTGACGCTAAACCTCGTGAAGTGTTTATTGCTGTTTGCTTCTTAGTTCCTATTATTGCGATCGGTGCTTATCCGAAGATGGCAACAAATATCTACGATGCGACAACAACGGCGCTCAATACACAGATGCGTTATGCCCATGAGCAAGTTGGATCAACCAAGAACGCTCAAATCTTTGCTAAACAATCTTCTTTCCCTACAATTTCGGAAGTTCAAGATTAATTAGATTTTATTCAAACAAACTCAAAAGGAGCGGAGCGCATTGCATTCCGCTCCTTTTTAACTTTACTTTACTGATCGCTATATATAGCAATCCTGAATTATTTAAGAGAAGCTTCGACTACGCTCAGCTATCGGTATACGCTGGCTGAGCGTAGTCGAAGCCAATATTCTTATCAATCATTTAGGATCGCTATATATGGCGCTTAGGATTCTTCAGAAATTTGTAAGCGAATTGTCCGCCCAGATTGATCATTGCCAATCTGTACAGCGACATTTTGACTAGCAAGAGAATCAAGAGAATTGAGTAAATCTAATAAATGTGGGGTGCTTGCACCAGCTTCAACATATAGCTGATCGGCAGAAGAAGAGACTCGTTTCCACGTTGTGTAGAGTTTAGCGATCGCAGCTTCAAGTTGTGAAGCTTGGCTGACAAGATCGGAAGCAAGTTTGAGACAGCCAATCCGTAAAGCTTCTTCGAGGGCAAGGTCAATATTTACAGAGCGCTGTGCGATCGCTTGAACTTGATTAGTATTCGATAAATATTTGGTAAGCCTTTGAGCGTCGGCAGTGACAAGCTTAATATTGTCAAGATCAGAGCCATCCGCGATCGCTTGTTTTAGTGGGGTTTGATAGGCTTCAGGCAACTTATCAATTTCACGAACTAGCGGCGCGACGTAACGGGTGGGAATTGTATGGGCGGCGATCTTCTCTTTTAACTCATCAGGAAGATGATCCGAACTCATAGAAGTCCATTCATCAGATAGTTGCCGAACTTCACGACGGGTAATCTTTTCACCATTTCTTGCTGCATCAACAATTAGTTGTTGCACTTCAGGCGAAGCCTGTGAAGTTTCCAGAAATGCTCTTTTGCTAAATTGACGAATATCATCAGCATCTAGCTGACCATCTGCCATCAATGTATCAGCACTATTGGCAAGTTGAATCCATGAATAGGCTTGAGATTTGCTGATTTCTCGCTCTTGCAGCCATTTTAAAAATCCAGTACCGCGACCTTCTCCATTGATCTTTTCGCGATCGCGCACAGTTCGCAAAATCTTACCGCGCCAAATATCTGTCTGCAAATCAAAGCGATCGCATACCTGCCAAGCTTGATCGACTTCAGCAAGAAACTGCCCCTCAGCTAAACCTTGATCATTAGGATCAGGTAAAGAGAAGTCGGTTAAATCATCAAGACTGGCTAAAGCTTCATTGGTAATAGATTCAATGGAAATAGATTCGAGTACAGATTCACTCACAGACACAGATAACCCTTTCTAAATTAGACATTAAGTTGAACAGCATAAAATACGCCCAACATATTATATTACGGCGCTTAGCGCTGCTTCTGTTTGCTAGCTTTTAACGAATTTGAAAATTAATGAATAGGCAACTTAAAAACGTTAGCAGTGCTGTAAGTAGAAACATATAGATGACTGCTCGTTTTTGGAAAATCGTTAAAATTAAGCCGATCGCCTTAAGATCGATGGTGGGGCCAAAAACCAGAAAGGCAAGCAAAGAACCACCAGTAAATGTTGATGCAAAAGATAAAGCAAAAAAAGCATCAACGGTTGAGCAAATCGAAACGATCGCTGCCAAAACCATCATCGCTATAATGGAGCTAATTGGTCCTTGTCCTAGACTGAGAATAATATCTCGAGGAACCCAAACCTGAATTACTGCTGCGATCGCACTACCGATAATCAAGATCGCCCCTAACTCACGCATCTCAGCTAAAGTATTATCTAACAGTAAATTTAAACGAGCTGGCAAAGGCTTAGTAAAAACTTGATTGCTTGCCGATACATAATTTGCCAAATCTAAAGGTTGATTGCGATCTTCATCTAAAAAAAATGTACCAATTGGAACCGCACCCGCCTTAACTTTGGGGACAGGTATAGCGATCGCAATATTTGGTTGCAAAATAGCTCGTAAATCTTTTTGAGAGCTAAATACCATCGCCACGATTACCGCATTTACTAATGAAAGTACAACTCGCAAAACCGCAATTTCAGGCTGATCACGAAAAGCCGTCCAAGTTGCCCAAATCACTACAGGATTAATCGTTGGAGCCGCCAGTAAAAAGCTCACAGCTACTGAAATCGGCGCACCCTGTGTAATTAAGCGCCGCGCCACAGGCACATTGCCACATTCGCAAACGGGAAACATAAACCCTAGCAAGCTGCCAGCTAATGCACCTAAAAAGGGATTTTTGGGTAAAATTGCTACAAGTTTGCGCTCATCGACAAATATTAATAGGACTCCAGATAGTAAAACTCCCATCATCAAAAAGGGAATTGTTTCCACAAGGAGACTCAAAAACAAAGTGAAGGCGCTGAGAAGTTGGTTCATAGATGCGCTATTTGTTGAGCGCTACAATAACAGTTTGACGCTTAACAATTATAAATGCTTGAACGGTTTAAAAGTTTTTTAGAATTCTTCTCGTAAAATGTAATATTAATACAGCTAATCTTAGGTTTGTTGTAATTGGGTAACGGGACTAAAAAACAAACTAATGCTTAATAGGACAATAGCCGCTATGACCGCCCAAGAACCGCCCGAAACCCCTAAAAGCCCTAACACCTCTAAAATTACACCACCGAAGTTAGAAAACTATCGAATTTCTTCGTCTTCAGGATATGCACTCCCTAAAGATCCTCACCTTACGGCTGCGCCTGAGTTGGGGGGTGAATCAGCGATTTTGGCTGAGTTTGACGCGGCGGCTCGTTCTGACCACTTTGCAATAGCTTTACAAAAAATAATTCGTTGTCGTGACAATGTTGTACCTGCATTGTTAGAACGCTTAGAACGCGATGAAGTCGCAATTGCTAAAAAAGCGGCGATCGCCCTAGGTTATTTGCGATCGCCCCTAGCGATCGCCCCCTTGGTTGAAGCCACCAAAAATCCTCATCGCCAAATTATTTGGCAAGCAGCATCTTCACTGAGTTGGATTGGCAGTGCAGATGCTATTAAGGCTCTAATCGATCTGTTGCATCATCCATCGATCCAAGTCCAAGCCGCAGTCGCTAAGGCTCTAGGTCGCGCAAGTTTACCTGCTGTATCCCCTTTAGTCGAGACCCTAAAACACAGCGATGATATGGTCAAAGTCCATGCCGCTCATTCATTGGGACAAATTTGCTCTCCCTTAGCCGTTACCACCTTAATCAAAGCCCTAGAACATAATAGTAAATCGGTTCGACTTGAAGCTGCTTGGGCGCTAGGACAAATTAAATCTCCCATTTCCGTTAATGCATTGGCAGGTTTACTAACTGATAATGATATTAGTGTGCAGTCTCAAGCAGTTCAATCACTTAAAAGTATTGGCGGTTCCGCAACAATTGCGGCAGTAGCAAATATGCTCAATACGCCTTCCAGTCATACTCGCAGCATCGCCGCTCGAACTTTGGGGCAGATCGGTATGGAGGAAGTTGTGCCACTACTTGCTTCGTTGTTAAGAGATGACGAATATGCTTATGTACGCTGTGATGCGGCTCTTGCCTTAGGGGGAATTGGTAGCCATGATGCCATATTTTATCTGTCGCAATCTCTTAAAGATAGCGATCGCTCAGTCCGTAATGCGGTTTTGAGAGCTTTAGCACAGATAAATTCACCTGAAGCACTAGAAATTTTACATAATTTGAAAAATATGGTATCAATACCAAATTATTCGGTCTCGAATCTCAAAGATTTTGGGGATGAATCAGACTTTACAACAATTCAGGGCTAGCACTAGTTATTGAATGGATGTCCTTAAGAGCATCGCAATTTATTTTAATTTCAATTGCTCCAAATTCCATAATGCGCCTGTTACACCTGTGCTGCCAGCCAGTGCTGAAACTTGAGTATTGTCAACGCGATCGCGAACAGCAACTAGGTAAAGGGGAATAGTTAAATGGATAAGCGGTAATTGCTCCTGAACTAATTGTTGATATTCAGCATAAATAGCTTTACGCTTTGTTTCATCCAATTCTTGCGCTCCTTGAATCATCAGATCATGGATCTTCTTTTCCCAATCGGCAACCTCACGACCGATGAAAGGTTTCTCTTCTCCAACTGGCCCCTTATTAAATAGATGAGAATCTCCATCGGTTGCCCAGAGATTAATTGTACTATTAGGTTCAGCGCCGCCTGTAAAGCCAAGAATAGTGGCATCCCACTGCTTAGAATTGTCGAGCTTATCAGAGATAATTCTAAAATCAACTGGAGTAAAGTCAATCTTCATGCCAATCTTTTCTAAATCGTTTTTAATTTGTGCTCCCATAGCGACTCTACCACCAGTAGGAGAAAGTAATGTAAAGCGAACTTGATTACCTTGAGCATCTAATAATTGCCGCTGATCATCATATTTATATCCTGCTTTCACCAAAATTTCTTTTGATTTTTCGGGCTGATAGTCATAGGTCTTAAGTCCCTTTTCGGGAGCTAAATAATAGGGGCTGGGAATAGAAATTGGTGAATCTTGTGATTGGGCTAAACCACGGGAAAGATTGTTAATTATGGCTTCGCGATTTACAGCATATGCCACGGCACGACGAAAATTAACGTCATTAAACCATCTTGATTTTATTGGGTCAACAAAAGATTCATTAGTCTTGGGATTTTTTCCCTTATTCAAATTAAACATTATAAATGCTTGACCTGTAGAAGGACCCGCATTATAGATTTTGTAGCGATCGCGTTGTTCAAAGCGTTTGAGCAATTGATAGTCTTCACCACGAAGACGATACATATCTAGATCGCCTGAACGGAAACGCAAAAGAGCTGTGTCAGGAGATTCCACGATCTGCATGACAAATTGTTCGATATTTGGTTTTCCTTTTTTCCAATAATAGGGATTGGGTTTATAGATTATCCGTTCTGAGGGGCGATATTCTTGGATGATGTATGGTCCACTGCCGACTAGCTGGCTGATAGGAGTACTGAGATTCCATGTTTCTAAGAATTTTAATTTTTTATCAGGAGCATTTGGATCGGCTTTAAGCGTTGATTCAAAAATATGTTTTGGTAAAATACCTGAACCGCCCAAAGTACGTAAGGCAGGAGCAAATGGTTCGCTAAGAAGGAAGGAAATACGGCGATCATCTAGTTTCTCAATCTTAGGCAAGGTTTGTGATTTGCCAATTCGCAATACGTCACGACTGCCTGTAGGAATCTTCTCATTAAAAATAACATCTTGATAGGTAAATAGAACATCGTCAACTGTCAGTGGCTGACCATCAGACCATTTCAGGTTGGGGCGCATGGTAAAAATAAGTTGTTTCCCTCCCTGCTGAAATTCCCACTTTTCAGCAAGTTCTGGTTCTAATTCGTTAGTGATTGCATTTTCGCTAATCAATCCTGTGAGGGTATAGCCGATCACAATTCCACTATAGGCATCTTGAACTAGAACAGGATTAAAGGTTTTGATATCACTGTCAAGTGGAACAACCAATCGATTTTTTAAGACTTCTGACTTAACCGAGCAACCCCAAAGCAGCAGTGAACACATGCCTATGAGCAGCAATAATACTACTGCTTTCCATTGTTTAACTTTTGTTCGTTTCTGCATACTTCTTCTCACGATCGCTCTTTTCCCTAAAAGATAAACTTTAAAATAAACACAATCAACAAGAGCTAATAGCTTTTAGCTCTTCACCAACAACACTACTGCATGAACCGCGATCGCTTCTTTTTGTCCGATCGCATCCATGCCTTCATTAGTTGTTGCCTTAACACTCACACAATCAATCGGTAAATTCATCGCTTGCGATAGGCGATCGCGTATGGCTTTAATGTGTGGCTTTAGCTTTGGCGCTTCAGCGATCACTACAGCATCAAGATTATTCACTTGCCAACCCTGTGCCAAAATCAATTCTTGTACCTGTTGCAACAACATAATACTATCGGCTCCAGCCCATTTGGGGTCAGTGGGCGGAAAATAATGCCCAATATCGCCGAGAGCAATCGCTCCTAGCATCGCATCCATGATCGCATGGGTCAACACATCGGCATCGCTATGTCCCAGCAGTCCTTTTTCATAAGGGATTTCTACACCACCAAGGACAAGGCGGCGATCGCCAACCAGTCGGTGTAGGTCATAACCATTACCAATGCGTATATTCATAGAATCTATGCAGCTTAACTATTTATCATATTAAACCCCAATTTAAGGCGGTATGCTTTGCTCACTGCCTTAAATTGAGAAGAGTCTGAAATAATTTAACTCAGTGGTTAATTAACTTTATGCGCGATCGCTTATCAATCATCACCGATGATACTTCAAACTTATGTCAAGCCCTACAAGGTTGCGTGTTGGTTGTTGATGACAATCCCACTAATTTGAGTGTATTGGTGAATTTGCTGCGAGATGTGGGGATGCGCGTATTGGTAGCAACTGATGGGGAAAGTGCGATCGATCAAACGCAATATGTTAAGCCCGATCTAATTTTGCTAGATGTAATGATGCCAGGGATCGATGGCTTTGAGACTTGTCAACGCCTTAAAGCAAATGTAGAGACGAGTAAGATTCCGATTATTTTTATGACTGCGCTTTCTGAGACGGTAGATAAAGTACGCGGTTTATCTTTGGGGGCGGTGGACTATGTGACTAAACCTTTTGAACATGAAGAGGTTTTAGTTAGGATTCGTACGCATTTAACGATCGCGAAACAACGCCAAATAATTGAGTCGCAAAACTTCGATTTACAAATTGAAATCAGCGATCGCAAACGTGCTGAAGAAACGCTCACAATTTTTCTCCATGCTGTTTCTCATGATCTCCGTAATCCTGTTACAGGTTTGCTGATGGTATTGGATAACTTGTCGCAAACAGCAACAAACCCAAATGCAAATATTGTTTTGCCACGAAATACGCTTGAGCGAATGCGTCAGAGTGGCGATCGCCAATTAACTCTAATCAACTCGTTATTAGAGTCTCATGTTAATGATGTGCATGGACTGGTTATCCATCCTCAACCTGCAATAATTACCGATATAATTCAAGCCGCGATCGCTGATCTACAGCCACTTTTAGAAAAAGAAGAAACTGAAATTAATTTACAAATTTCTCCAAGCTTGCCTTTGATTTTGGCTGATGCTACCCATGTCTGTAGAGTTTTCCAGAACTTAATTAGTAATGCGATCAAACATAATCCGCCCAATCTCAAATTAATAATTTCTGCTGAACTAAATTCTGAAAATATGCTGCTTTGTGAAGTTGCCGATAATGGCGCGGGCATGACTAATGAACAAAGTAAACATCTATTTGAACTTTATGCTCAAGGAAAAACTCAAAATCAACTCAATCGGCGATCGCTTAGTCTTGGTTTAGGGTTATACATCTGCCGTCAAATTGTCCAAGCGCATGGCGGGGCGATCGGGGTCACAGGAGAAGTAAATGTTGGTTCTCGTTTTTGGTTTACCTTGCCAATATCGTAGAGACAATTTATAAATTATCCCTACGATACCGATAATTTTAGTCTGCCGTAGAATGAAAATGATTATAAATGTGTTGAGCTAACTTCTTGCCAATGCCGTTGGTTTCAGCAATCTGCTCAACTGTCGCTTGACGAATGTAATCTACAGAATGGAACTTCTCAAGTAAAATCTTTTGGCGATGATGTCCAAGTCCTGTAATTTGATCGAGATGCGATCGCTGCATTCTTTGGCTACGTTTTTTGCGATGAAAAGAAATCGCAAAGCGGTGTGCTTCATCACGTAAACGCCGCAAAAGCTGTACTCCTGCTCGATCAGGATCACCACCTACTAATGGCTGTGACTGCTCTGGCAAGAAAATCTCCTCCCGTTTCTTAGCAAGACTAATCACAGTTAGGCGATCGCGCAATCCTAACTTGTCAATTATTTTCATCACCGAAGAAAGCTGTCCCTTTCCTCCATCGATCATCACTACATCAGGAAAGTCATCACTCTTATTCGTTTCTACCGCAGGAGATTGAGTGGGAGTGAGAGCATCTATTTCAAAAGCTGCATACTTCCTAAACCTTCTAGCTATTACTTCCGCAAGACTAGCAAAGTCATCAGAATGCCCAGATTTAATATCAGGGTTGCGAATTTTGTAATGGCGATAATGTTGTTTAGCGGGAATGCCATCGACAAACACAACCTGACTAGCAACTGCATCTGAGCCTTGAATATGCGAAATATCATAACCTTCAATCCGATGGGGAAGACTATCAAGATTGAGAATTTCCGCTAAGTCTTCTAATCCTTGTAAATTACGATCATTTTGTTTCTGAATTCTGGCTAATTCATACTGAGCATTGCGCTCGACCATTTCAATTAGCTCAGCTTTGAGTTGTCTTTGCGGTGTCGCGATCGCTACTTTACGCCCCTTGCGATCGCTTAGCCATGCTTGCAAAATCTCAACTTCAGGAAGTTCCAATTGTGTATGTACTTCATTAGGAATTTCCACTGGATCACAATTTTGATAATGTGCCTCTAGAGTCTTCTGTAAAATCGCATCTGGTGTATCACTCTGACTATCCGCCACAAATGCTAACCTTCCCACCAAACGTCCCGCCCTAATTTGAAAAAGCTGAATACAAGTATGCTGCTCATCATAAGCAAGCGCGATCGCATCACGCGAAACGGTATCATCAGGTAAAGAGACTTTTTGATCAGTTCCTAGATTCTTTAAAACTTGAATGCGATCGCGTAAATCCGCCGCCTTCTCAAAGTCCAAATCTTCCGCCGCAACTTCCATCTTTTCGGTAAACATATCGACCAACTCGCTAGATCGACCCTGAAAAATCATCGCCACTCGCATCATTGTTTTGTGATACTCTTCCGCCGAAATCTTCTCCTGACATACTCCTGGACATAAGCCCATATCGTAATTTAGGCAAGGGCGATCCTTAAACATCGGAATCGGTCTTTGCCGCAATGGAAATGCACGTTTGATAATTCCCAAAGTCCGTCTGAGATTGAACACATCAACGTATGGTCCATAGTATTTATCCTTTGTGCCGCCCATTCTCCGTTTGCGCGTAATAAAAACTCGCGGATAATCTTCTGACCAAGTAATGCAGACATAAGGATATTTTTTATCGTCTTTGAGAAGAACGTTGTAATAGGGCTGATATTGTTTGATCAGATTTGACTCAAGCGCCAGAGCTTCCGATTCAGAATCAGTGACGATAAACTCAATTTCATGCACCAACTGCACCATCATCGCGATGCGTGGTGACAAATCTTGACTGCTACGAAAGTACGATCTCACTCGATTTCGTAAGGCTTTCGATTTGCCAATATAGATTACACCGTCATTGCGATCGCGCATAAAGTATACTCCCGCTTCAAAGGGGATTTCTTTTAATCGCGCCTGTAATTTTTCAGGATTTTGAATCAGAGTCTCAGTCATACCCCAATCATATCAAATCCTCATAATGTATGATGTAGATGGGTAATGGAATCTGAGAAATATTAGAGATAACGTATTAGGGATAAGTATCGATATGATTCAGGCGATCGCTGCAAAAGATGTAACGCTAAGGGAATTAAAGCAAAATTTTGGGATTCAGATGTCTCAAGATCCTGCTTTTTTTCCTGAATGGTTGGATAGTTTTGCGACACTGAGTAAGGAAGATCGCCATTTATTGGATCGGGTAAAGGATAATTTCTTGGAATTGATGGAAGATCCGCCAATGCTAGAAAACACTGTAAAGATGGTGGTGCTTGCACCGTTGTTGGATCTCGCTGGCTTCTATCATAAGCCATTTCGGATCGAGACAGAAACAAGTGTTGCCTTAGAAATGAAGGATGAGGGAACGGTAATCAGAGGGCGGATTGATGTGTTGATATTAAAGAATCGGCTTTGGCTATTAGTAATTGAGTCAAAACGAAGCGACTTTGCGGTAACAAGGGCAATTCCACAAGCTCTAGCTTATATGTTGAGCAATTCAGAAATGGTGAAGCCGACATTTGGTATGATTACCAATGGGAATGAGTTTTTGTTTTTGAAGACTTCACAACAGGAGTATGCTAATTCGCGGCTGTTTTCATTGGTGAATCCTGATAATGAACTTTATAGTGTATTGCAATTGCTAAAGCATTTAGGCACAAAAATTAGCGAGTCTTAATAAGCAGCCTTGTATTTGGTTCTATGAATCAGGAATGATAGCGATCGCGCTGATAGTTTGTGAGTGATAATTGATTTGGCGATCTCAATAAGTTATAGCTTGACAATGAAATCTATTTGGGGAATGGTTGGAATTTAGTCAAGATAATGGAGGTTGTCTAATACTCAAATGACTAGATTAGGATGTAAGACATCCTGAGGTTCTGCCGTAAAATAATAACAGGCGCAAATTATTTATTTTGTAAAATCAGTAAAATAAGAAGAAACTTAAATATGTACAAATTAATCAACCAAATCGATACAATTCCCTTCTTGCAGCAAATTCAGTGGGTAATCGATCCTGTTGGCTATATGGAAACAGCGGCACAAAAATATCCAGATATATTTACGGCGGAGATTTTTGGCTTTGGTAATTCCATTGTTTTTCTAAACGAACCCCAAGCTATTCAGCAGCTTCTAACTAATGATCGCAAACAATTTAGCGCACCTGGTGAATTGAACAGCATCTTAAAACCAATATTAGGAAATTCTTCAGTAATGATGTTGGATGGCGATCGCCACAAGAAACGGAGACAGCTAGTTATGCCATCATTTCATGGCTCACGCATGCAAAATTATGGACAGCTAATTTTTGACTTAACCACCAAAGTATTTGATAGCTTATCGGTCGATAAAACACTAAATAAAAACTCAAATGGAACATTTCTAGCTCGGGACGCAATGCAGGATATTTCTCTACAAATCATCTTGCAAGCTGTATTTGGTTTATATGATGGCGATCGCTGTCAGAAACTTAGAGAACTCATGTCCAAAATGACTGAGCTTTTTATATCACCGTTAACTTCGGCAGCTCTATTCTTTCCATCTCTACAAAAAGATTTCGGTGCTTGGAGTTCATGGGGAAATTTTGTCAGACAAAGAGAACAAATTGACAAATTAATCTATTCAGAAATAGCTGAACGTCGAGCCAATAATGATCCTAATCGGACTGATATTCTATCAATGTTGCTATTAGCTGTTGATGAAGAAGGAAAGTTTATGACCGATGAAGAGTTGCGAGACGAACTTTTATCACTGTTACTGGCTGGTCATGAAACTACGGCAACCGCAATGTCTTGGGCTTTGTATTGGATTCATCGTTTACCAGAAGTCAAAGCAAAATTAATGCATGAGATAGAGAGCGTCAGTGATCCTGATGATTGGATGAGTATTTTTAAACTTCCCTATCTGACCGCAGTTTGCAATGAGACTTTACGGATTCATCCTGTGGCGATGGTAACTTTTCCGAGGGTTGTCGAGGAGCCCGTGGAATTGTTGGGATACAAGTTAGAACCAAAAACCATCGTGCTTGGTTGTATCTATCTATTGCAGCATCGCGAAGATTTGTATCCTGATGCGGAGAAATTTAGACCAGAACGGTTTCTTGAACGCCAATTTTCTCCTTATGAGTTTATGCCTTTTGGTGCGGGTGTCCGTCGCTGTATAGGAGAGGCTTTAGCTCAATTTGAAATGAAGATTGTCTTGGCAACGATTATTTCTCGTTACAATTTGGAACTATGCGATCGCAAAGCCGTTAAGCCACAGCGTCGAGGTGTCACTCTTGCGCCTACTGGTGGTATTAAAATGTCTTTTACATAAGTTTTATAACGGTTTGTTCTTTAAACCTAAACTCTAACCTTATGAAAGTATTGCTAAGTAAGGCTTTTATAAGGTTTAGAAAATTTGAGGGTTTACAAGCTCATATAGATAAATGACGATCGTTTTACAATAGAGCAAAGGGAATTTGGGAGAAATTCATATGCAAAACTTACTTTTATGGTTTCTCTCTTTTGTATTGGCATTGCTTTCGCTTATTGTCGCTCAACCTGCGCGATCGCAAACATCTGTGCCTCCATCACAAAATCCTAATCGACCATCTTCTTCAGGTGTTGGATTAGATCCATTTGTGATTTTAAATTTAATTAATTCATTGAGTCGTTCTAGTAGTTCCACTTCACAGCAAGCTGTTGATTTATCTCCTGATCTTGCGGAAATTCGTGGACAAATAAGTCGATTATATTTTCTCTTGGCAAGACAATATGCTGCCCAAGATCAATTATCCGCTTCTTGTAATGCTCTCGAAAAAGGATATAG
This sequence comes from Pseudanabaena sp., assembly GCA_043786935.1. GTDB lineage: Bacteria > Cyanobacteriota > Cyanobacteriia > Pseudanabaenales > Pseudanabaenaceae > Pseudanabaena. Next base: position 14,197 of record JAYVVP010000090.1, read on the forward strand.
CGCTGAGTTAGAAGGCTACTTACGCAAACGACTGCGATCGCTTCAGCCTGACAGCGATGATTGCTATGCCTCTGAGGTACAGCGCATCTCTAAACTTACGGGTAGTCCAACTGCCCTAATTTATGTCACGACTTCTAAAGGTGGTTTAGAACTAATTGCCGTCCCACCACCTAGCCCCAATAAGCCTGCGGGTTTGTTTTCGCGTACTCGGATTGGTACAAAGTCATTACAGGAAAAAATTGGGCTGCCTTTATCTCAAAATACTCAGACTAATGGCACTCCTGTGCGGAAGGTTGCCTACAAAGTCACAACCGAGCAAGTAGATCGCGTCATTTTTGACTTTCGCAACAATTTACAAGATTCTAGTTCCTATGATTTTTTGCCACAGTCGCAGCAACTTTACGATTGGGTCGTGCGCCCAATAGAACCTGAACTAGAGAAAGCACAGGTTAAGACAATTGTATTTGTGATGAATGGCAATTTGCGCGTTGTCCCGCCTGCGGCTTTTCACGATGGGAAACAGTATTTGGTTGAGAAATATGCAGTTACATCAATTCCATCATGGCAATTAACAGAACCAAATCGCCCTGATCGCGCTCTGACTCCTCAAATCTTAGCAATGGGTTTATCGGAATCGGTGGAAGGATTGTCAGCATTACCAGCAACTAAAGTGGAAGTTGAAACAGTTTCTTCAAAAGTGCTTACTGGCAAGAATTTTCTCAATAGTGATTTTACAAAGGATAATTTGCGATCGCAAACCAGTAGCCAAAAATTTGGGATTATCCATCTCGCTACCCATGCCAAATTTCTTAATGAATCCCCTGACAAATCTTATATTCAGTTTTGGGGCGATCGCTTACAAATGAGTCAAATCTCTAAGATGAATCTAGTGACCGATCTGCTAACTCTGAGCGCTTGTGAAACCGCAGTTGGTCAAAATTTAGGCTTAGCGGGTTTAGCTGTAGATTCGGGTGCGAAGAGTGTTTTGGCATCCTTATGGGCGGTTAGCGATGCTGGAACTGCGCCGCTAATGATTCGTTTTTATCGGGGATTGCAAACTTCACCAAGTAAAGCGATCGCACTTCAAGAAGCTCAATTAGCGTTTTTACGAGGTGAAGTCACCATTGAGAATAATCAAATCAGGGGAATTAAAGGTACTGGTTCCGTCAAGTGAGACACAAAAAAGTATATTTGAAGCCAGTTAAAAGACATATCGAATAGAAAACAACTGTGACCAAGAAAGCCCAACA
>JAYVVP010000091.1:0-5731 GCA_043786935.1 Pseudanabaena sp.
CATTCCCACCCAATGGGAACGCCTTGATCTGGTCAAGTGCGGCACACTTACTTTCCGCGCTCCTGATCACCAAAAATACCCCTGCATGGAACTAGCTTACGCCGCAGGTCGAGCTGGGGGAACTATGCCTGCGGTTCTCAATGCAGCGAATGAACAAGTGGTAGAACTATTTTTGCAAGAGCGAATTCGCTATGTGCAGATTGCAGATTTAATTAAGTATGTGTGCGACAAGCATAATTGTATTTCCAAGCCAGAGCTTGAAGATATTCTCGAAGCTGACAAATGGGCGCGAAATATGGTGATGGAACAATTAATGGTTAAGAGCTAACATATAGCAATCCTAAATCATTTAAGAGAAGCTTCGACTACGCTCAGCTATCGGTATACGCTGGCTAAGCGTAGTCGAAGCCAATATTCTCACCAATCATTTAGGATTGCTATAGTATGAGATTCAGTTGCAAGTAACTGAATCTCATGAAGAATAACTTGAGTAAATTTACTACTCTTTCAACAAACTAATTGAGAGGAAGTTATGGTCACTACCACAAGACTCACTAACCCAACTAAATATCGCCTGACTGTTAAACAGTATTACAAAATGACTGAAGTTGGCATTTTAGGAGCGGAACAACGCACAGAATTAATTGAAGGAGAAATTATCGAAATGTCGGCAATTGGTACAAAACACGCAATTTGTGTTTCTAATCTTTCTGAATTACTAACTTTGCAAACCATCCAGATTGCCCATGTTCGCCAGCAAAATCCTGTACATTTAAGTGATCAATCTGAGCCTCAGCCTGACATTGCGCTTGTTAAACGTCCTAGTAGTTTGTATGCAGATTGCCATCCAACCTGTGAGGATATTTTCTTACTAATCGAGGTTTCTGATTCTACTTTGAAGTATGATCGCGAAGTTAAAATTCCACTCTATGCCAATGCAGGGATTCCTGAAGTGTGGATTGCGAATATAGAAGCACAAATATTCGAGGTATATCGCTTACCAAGCCAAGATGGATATCAAAAGATACAGAGTTATAGCAAAGGTGAAGTAATCCAAATAGGTACGTTAGCGGATATCTCGATCGCAGTTGACGACATTTTCTAGACTTAATCGGCGAAACCTGACGATCATGCCAAATCTTAAAGTAACTTGAACTATTGGCACACTTAGTAATCGTAAGGCGTAAGATCTTAGTATAGAAATCAATATCTAAACTGCTTCTCAGGCATGGAGACAAGATCATGGCGATCGCATCAATAAATCCTGTAACAGGAGAAGTGTTAAAGACTTTCGCGCCTTTAACTGAGCAGGAACTTGAACATAAATTAGCACTGGCTGACAGTACCTTCGCGACCTATAAACACACTAGTTTTGCCGATCGCACTCAATGGTTAAACAAAGCCGCTGATATACTTGAAGCTCAAAAAACAGAGTTGGGGATCGTCATCACTTTAGAGATGGGGAAGACCCTGAAAAGTGCGATCACTGAGGTTGAGAAATGTGCCAATCTCTGTCGTTTTTATGCCGAACACGCCCCCACTTTTTTAGCCGATACGATAGCGAATACCGATGCTAGTCGGACTCTGATTCGTTATCAACCTTTAGGAATTATTCTGGCAGTAATGCCTTGGAACTTTCCATTTTGGCAAGTGTTTCGTTTTGCTGTGCCTTGCTTGATGGCTGGGAATGTGGGACTGCTTAAACACGCTTCTAATGTGCCGCAATGCGCTCTAGCGATCGCTGAAGTGTTTCGGCAAGCGGGTGTGCCTGAAGGAGCATTTCAGACTTTGCTGATCGGATCAGATCAGGTAACAAATCTAGTTGCCGATCCGCGAGTGAAAGCAGCAACCTTGACGGGGAGCGAATCCGCAGGTCAAAGTCTAGCCGCGATCGCAGGACATCATCTCAAAAAAGTAGTATTGGAACTAGGAGGCAGCGATCCGTTTATTGTTCTTAGAAGTGCTGATCTGGAACTGGCTGTAAGTACGGCAGTAACGGCGCGAGTGATGAATAATGGACAGTCTTGTATTGGTGCTAAACGTTTTATTCTTGAAGAAGCGATCGCTGATCAATTTATCCAGAAATTTGTAGAGCAATTTAAAGCGCTAAAGGTAGGTGATCCGATGCAATCTGATACCGATGTGGGGCCACTCGCCACGCCGCAAATTTTAGAGGATTTAGATTCGCAGGTTAAAGCTAGTGTCGTAGCTGGGGCAAAAGTCTTAGTTGGTGGTTATCGCTTGCCAGAAGAGGGCAATTTTTATGCACCGACAATTTTGGCAGATATTCCGTTAGGAGCACCGCCCTACCAAGAAGAATTTTTTGGCCCTGTAGCTTTAGTCTTTCGTGTCAAAAATATCGATGAAGCGATCTCTCTTGCTAATAGTACCAACTTTGGTTTGGGGGCAAGTGTCTGGACTAATGATTTTCAAGAACAAGAACAGGCGATCGAACAAATCGAAGCTGGTTCCGTATTTGTAAATAGCATGGTTAAATCTGATCCGCGTATTCCGTTTGGGGGGATCAAGCGATCAGGTTACGGTCGTGAGTTGGGCGTTGAAGGTATCCGCGAATTTGTAAATATTAAAACAATTTGGATTCGTTAGATTTATGCTTGAGTCATCCCCCTAGTGTGTGATATCTCTGAGATGTGCGGTTTTTGTGTCGAACATCTCAAATCTAAAATATGTAATTAAAAGCAATGAATAGCGCCGAATTATTAGTCAAATGTTTGGAAAATGAGGGGGTTGAATATATTTTTGGACTCCCAGGCGAAGAAAATATGGCAGTTCTTAATGCCCTTGAAACTTCATCAATTAGATTTATTACGACTCGTCATGAACAAGGCGCTGCGTTTATGGCAGATGTCTATGGAAGGCTTACAGGAAAACCAGGAGTCTGTTTATCAACGCTAGGGCCAGGAGCAACAAATTTGATGACAGGGGTTGCCGACGCTAATTTAGATTGTGCGCCGTTGATTGCGATTACAGGGCAAGTGGGAACTGATCGAATGCATAACGCATCGCATCAATATCTTGATTTGGTGGCGATGTTTGAGCCTGTAACGAAATGGAATGCTCAAATTGTGCGTCCTAGCATCACTCCTGAAATTGTTCGCAAAGCTTTTAAAATCGCTAAATCAGAGAAGCCAGGAGCCGTGCATATTGACCTGCCAGAAAATATTGCTGATATGGAAGTCACAGGTCAACCCCTACTGGTCAAAGGCGATCGCAATCCTATGTATGCATCCTATAGCAGCCTGTCGGAAGCAGCACTTCTGATTTCACAAGCAAAAAATCCTTTGATTTTAGTAGGGAATGGAGCGATTCGTTCTCAAGCTAGCCAAGCTTTAACTGACTTTGCAACGCGCTTACATATTCCTGTAGCCAATACCTTTATGGGTAAAGGCGTAATTCCCTATCGGCATCCTCTTGCACTATGGTCATTGGGATTACAGCAAAGAGATACGATTAATTGCGCTTTTGATGAAACAGATTTGGTGATTGCGGTTGGCTATGACTTAATCGAGTATTCACCTAAAAAATGGAATCCTAATGGCACGATTCCAATTATTCATATTGGCGAGTTGACGGCAGAAGTCGATAGCAGCTATATGCCTCAAGTAGAAATTGTGGGGGATATCTCTGACTCGCTCATTGAGATTATGCACCGTTGCGATCGCACAGGAAAGCCTAATCCTCATGCGATCGCATTGCGCTCAGAAATTCTCTCTACCTATGAACAATACGCTCATGATGAAGGGTTTCCAATCAAACCACAAAAGATCGTTTATGACCTGCGTCAAGTCATGGCAGCCGATGATGTAGTAATTTCTGATGTGGGAGCGCATAAAATGTGGATGGCGCGTCACTATCATTGCGATCGCCCTAATACTTGCATTATTTCTAATGGTTTCGCGGCGATGGGGATCGCTATCCCTGGCGCGATCGCGGCGAAATTAGTTAATCCCAATCGTAAAATCGTCGCTGTTACAGGTGATGGCGGCTTCATGATGAATATGCAAGAACTTGAGACTGCAACTCGCATCGGTACTCCCTTTGTGACGCTAATCTTCAATGATGGCGGCTATGGACTAATTGAATGGAAGCAACAAATCCATTACGGCAAATCCGCATTTATCAAATTTGGTAATCCTGATTTTGTTAAGCTTGCCGAAAGTATGGGGCTAAAAGGTTATCGGATCACTTCAGCGACCAACCTCATTCCCACACTTAAAGAAGCTCTCGAACAAGATGTTCCTGCTGTCATCGATTGCCCTGTAGACTATCGAGAGAATATGCTTTTTTCTCGCAAAGGTGGGGAATTTTCTTGTCCTCTTTAATATGAACTACCCCACCCTGCTACGTGAGAAGGGGATTTCTAAATTCCCATCAAGCAGAGAAAGTTTTTTACGCTTCTTCGAGCTAAGTTGCTGCAACCCACCACAATAAGAAACAAGTAGGGGTTAAAGTAGAGCCTAGCTCTCCACGTTTGACGATGCTCGTCCCAAAAGAACCATAAATAACCCAGTTGAGCATGACTTGCGCCGCCGCCACATCCCTATCTTCGATGTAACTGCAAGAGCAACAATGAACATGCTCACTGAGTTCTTTTTTCTAAACCCGACCACACATAGGGCATAAATCCAACTAACTATGCCATCGGTCAGCGCTTTCCATCCTGAGCTAGCAGGATAAGTCCATCCTGAATAATGGCGAATCGTCTTGAATTTTGGATACCTAACTTTTTTGGTAAACAATCTTTGATTTTAACTTTCGCGTGATTGTTCTAATTCAGAACGTAAGCTTGCTAACTGCTGGGTGAGTTCTTGAATCTCATCGCGCATACTAGATTTCACAGCTTGAGCAGATTTATCAGTTAAATTATCGGGTACGCTGTCATCAACTGTGCTAGCCGTGGTAGTTACAGTGGTTAAACCTGTCGATGTTGAATTAGATGTGGAATTAGTGGTCGATGTACCACTCACTTGCTGCGCGATAAAACTGTCAACATAACTGCGGGCTTCTGCTTCAGTCGTTACACCCTTTTCGGCAAGCTCTTGAGTAACTTCATCAAAGCTGCGCCCCAGCATCCTCAGATTCTCTTCGCGTTTGATCGGGTCTTGGATCACTTCGAGTAATGATGATGTTGCACCCAAAGTGACGTAGTAGCCTCTTTGCATAATCTTGCTTAGATCGATAGTATCCATAAAAATCCTGCAAATATGTAGTTTTGTAATATATTCTAGCTGATCGTCTTTTGCCAAAATTTTTGCGTAAAAATTTGTAGCTACCAAGATTTACGTTGCAATCAAAACCCAAATAATTTAAAAGCCTTACTTCATAGGACTTTTGAAAATTTCTGCACCTTTAATAAATGACAAATATCATGAATGCCACTTCACAATTAATTAATCAATTAGAAGAAAAAGTTATTTTAGTTGATCAAAGCGATCGCCAAATTGGAGTTGCGGAAAAATTGCAAGCGCATTATGAGGGCTGGTTACATCGAGCTTTTTCAATTTTTGTAATTAATGAACAGGGGCAACTTTTATTGCAAAAACGCGCAAAACATAAATATCATTCAGGTGGACTTTGGACTAATACCTGTTGTAGTCATCCCCGCCCCGATGAGCCAACCTTGCTAGCTGCCCATCGCCGCTTACAAGAAGAGATGGGCTTTGATTGCGAATTGCAAGAGATGTTTAGTTTTATATATCGTGCCGATCTA
>JAYVVP010000092.1:0-15388 GCA_043786935.1 Pseudanabaena sp.
GTTTCAGGCTGAGACTGCCATATATCTAGTTGTCCCGCAAATTCGGCTTCGATTTCATGCTCAAACTTACCTTCCCATAAGCCGTGAGAGATTTCTTTGAGTTCCTCAAATAATTCAAGGTTGATATTAGGATGCTTACTTAAAATTTCTAAAGCTGTATCTTTAGGGCGTAGCATTGGACTGCTAAATGCTTTGTCAATTTTGACATTTGCCAAAAATTCACTAGCACGTCTTGCTTGAGCATGGCCATTGTTATTTAGGGGGACATCAATTTGTCCTTGAAAACGTTTTTGACGATTCCACTCAGTTTCGCCATGACGGACTAACAGCAAACGAGATCCATTGTGATTTCTTTTAAGCGGAGGAAAGGGTGAACCAGAGATAGATTCTAGGTGACCAGCGAGATTGAGGGATTCTAATTGTACGCCGTCATTAATACTTGCGCCTTGAAAATTGAGGACGCTAATCGCACAATTAACCTGCTGGATATTGTGATAAAGGTTAACTGAGATACCGATCGCGGAACAAATGAGTGCCCGATTGATGGCACTGTGACCAACTAGCAAAATTGTTTTGCCTTGATGCTTAGATAAAATCTCTGCCCATAAAGCTTTGGCTTGCTCAAATAACTCGAGTACGCAATAGCGATCGCCTAATTGAAACTGATCAGGCTTATTTTGCCAACTATGATACTTCTCAGGAAATTTTTCCTTAACATCACTAGCGAGCATCGATTCCCACTCGCTTAGATCAATTTCTAGTAGTCCTTCGCTAGTAAATAACTCTGGTGGATTAAAATTTTCTAACAGCATGATTTTGGCAGTATGCTGAGCGCGAATTAAAGGGCTAGCATAAGCAACATCAATAGTTAAATTTGTTAAGGCTTTACCTGTTAGCTTGGCTTGCTGCTTACCCTTATCGGTCAAAACGGACTGTAATTCTGGGCGATCATAATTACCCCGTCCTTGAATTTTGCTCAGGATATTAAAATCAGTTTCGCCATGACGGACTGTGACTACTCGCGTACTCAGAACTTTATCCTCATCTTTGAAAATATCTTTAAAAGTTTAAGAAAAGCGTTGCCATTTTTCAAACACAACTATCAATATTAAAACACTATTAAGAAATTGTAACGCTCAATGCTGCGCTATAATAATACAGTAGGCTTAACCTAAAGCTGGTGATTAAGCAACCGAGCTTACGCACCATACCCCTAAACTTGAATCATCGAGTACACTGTTTTCCCTACAGACTGAATGTTGTAGGTAGATGGTGTAAGCACCTCCTAAATAGTTTAATAAACGCCAGTCTAAGAAATAACTTAATTCTTTTAACGAAGCTCTACCAATCTCCCATCAACTATAGTCGTACTGCATCATAATGAGTATCGCTCTCTTAGGCTACTGATAATAAGCGACGCTTATTATCAGGAATCTGCAAGATTTTTAGAATTTAGTTTTTAGACAAAATAGATAGTAAAAGCTAATTATTTTGGCTAGAGCTAAGGGAGATTTAGTTTTTGGTATCTAAAACAACCATTCCGAACAAAGCAATATGTGTGATTATCGCGCTGCCAGAGCAGGCACAGAAGTTAGTTACTAGCTCGGTATATAGCTAAGTAGCTTATTTACGATTAAAGACACTTTGCAATCGAATTTTTCCTTGCTTTCGTTATTGGTATGTTCCGTTTTGAAGAACCTGCTACAGCTCTTTGAGCTTGTTCATAAAGGGTCTGAAAATATTTTTTCTAAACTTTTTGTAAAAAAATATTTTCAGCTATGTTCTTAGGCTGGCTCTTTTGAATCGAAGAAATTCTGAGGAAATTGAATGCCAAAGCAAATAATTATTGCCGAGCAGTATCGAATTGCTGCTGTTTTTAGTGAAGATCAAATTGAAGAAATTATTGTTGCCGCAGGAACTCATCAAGTTGGAGATGTTTACCTAGGCGTTGTTGAAAATGTTTTAACTAGTATCGATGCTGCCTTTGTAAATATTGGCGATGGCGATCGCAATGGCTTTATTCACATTACCGACCTTGGTCCTTTAAAAATGCGGCGATCGTCTGGATCGATTAGCGATCTAGTAGTGCCACAACAGCGTGTGCTAGTACAGGTCATGAAAGAACCAACTGGCAATAAAGGACCACGCCTAACAGGAAATATTTCCCTGCCAGGGCGCTATGTAGTGCTATTGCCGTTTGGTCGTGGCGTAAACCTGTCACGGCGCATTCGTAGCGAAGCGGAGCGCAATCGACTCCGTGCCCTTGCCATTTTGGTAAAGCCCGCAGGTATGGGCATTTTGGTGCGTACTGAAGCAGACGGAATGCCTGAAGAGCAAATTATTGAAGATCTCGATAATTTACAACGTCAGTGGGAAGGTATTCAGCAGGATGTAGCAACTACCCGTCAGCCAACTTTACTAGATCGCGAACGTGATTTTGTTCAACGTGTGTTGCGCGACTTGTATAGCGATGAAGTTAATCGGATCGTAACTGACACAAGCGATGGTCTGCGCCGCATCAAGCAACATTTGCTTAACTGGAGTGATGGCAAAATTCCTGCGGGTTTATTGCTCGATCATCATCGTGAACGCACACCGATTTTAGAATATTTTCGTGTTAATGCAGGTATTCGTGAAGCCCTCAAGCCGAGAGTCGATTTGCCCAGTGGCGGTTATGTCATCATTGAGCCGACCGAAGCGCTGACTGTAATTGATGTTAACTCTGGCTCATTTACAAAGTCTCAAACTTCGCGAGAGACTGTGCTATGGACAAACTGCGAAGCTGCCGTAGAGATTGCTCGTCAAGTGCGCTTGCGAAATATCGCGGGTGTAATCGTGGTGGACTTCATTGATATGGATACTCGCCGCGATCAGTTGCAGTTGTTGGAACATTTTAATAAAGCTTTGAAATCGGACAAGTCCCGCCCACAAATTGCCCAGCTTACTGAGCTAGGTCTAGTTGAGCTAACTCGAAAGCGTCAAGGTCAAAGCATTTATGAATTATTTGGTCGCCCTTGTGCATCTTGTGGCGGCTTGGGACATTTAATGCATTTACCAGGGGAAGCAGCCGGTCAGCCTGTTGATTCGACATCGCGGACTTGGGAAGCTAAGCAATCCAATCAACTTGATTTCACTTCTGATTATGAAGATGGGGACTCTGATCTAGGCGGTGGACTAGAGCCAAATTTAGTTAACCATCCCAGCTATCAAGAACGAAGCAATCTGCGTCGGCGTGGTAAACGGACGTTACCTAAAGATGCACGTGATAGTCACGAGCCTGAAAAAATCATATCCGTAGATGTGCGATCGCGTGTTGAACCACGCTTTGAACCACGGATCGAGCCACGCATTGAGCGCGATGTAGTTGATCGAGCCGTACCAAGTAAGTTATCTTTACCTAATATTCTGCCTGGTGTATTGTCCAGTGTATTGCCGACTCAGCCGATTGTTGAAGCATACGAAGAATTAGTTGAGGTTGTTGATGCTGCGCCTATTGTTGCGGTTGAGAATGCACCTGAGCGTCCTAACAGACGGGAAATTCGCACAAAAGTAATCGAACCGCCAGAAGTAATTGTGGTTGAGATGACTGAAGAGGAGCAAGATGTTTACTCACTAATCGGTATTTCACCTCTAGTTTTAGTTAATCGGGAGATCAAAGATCCACGTAATGTGATTGTGACGGTTGCTTTGCCTGGTCAAGCTCCTAAGATTGCGAATGCTGTTAAGTCTATAAGTGTTGATCTAGAGCAAGAAAGCTCTTTTGAAAGCCAGTTTGTTGACGCTGAAGTTATCGAAGCCAAATTTGCCGAGCCTGAGATCGTGCAGACTGAAGTTGCTAAATCCGAAGTTAATGAGCCTGAAGTTGATGATATAGAGCCTGAAGTAGTAGATATGATGCAGACTATTGGTTCTGCTACAAGTAATAGTGCTTCTAATGGGGTAATTTTGAGAGTAAATCGGGCGCAGCCAGTTGATACAAATGAAAATTTAGAAGCAAAAGCTGAATTTTTAGGAGCTTCAAAAGAGTTTGTCCCAATTCAATCTCCCGAAGCCTCGCGTCGTAAGCGATCTTCAGCTTCACAAGCATAGTTTATTCAGTTTATTGATTAGGGGTAGCGTGATTACGTTGCTCCTAATTTTTTCTAAAGTTGAGGGATGCGTGGTTTTTAAGATTTTAGAAAACCAGATCAATTTCAAGCTTTTTGAGATTGATCGCATACAGTCTATATCCTGACATTTCGGAAGTGGCGATCGCTAATAAATTAATATCAATCGGCGTGATCGCGGTAACTTCACCCTCAATAATTAAATTATTAATATTATTTCCTCGCAAATCTAGCAAAATCAAAATAGTTTGATATGCATTGTAATAAGCTGTAATCGCATATCCCCAAGGCGTAGCTGTCATTATTAAAACTTCATATTCCAAAGAAAAACGGGCAAGTCGATAGGGTTTGAGATCGAGAAAAAAAATATTTTTATGATTACCAGCTTCTCGCAAAAGCACACGATCAATAGTAAAAGTCGCGATCCCCGCATCAATCGCGATCGGCAAGGCAAGCCGATACATGATATTACAACGCCGAGAAATGACGATCGCTCGACTTTCATTTGTTTCTGGCTTATTGGCGATCGCGACTAGATGATGTTGATCAAAAGCCACAATACAACTCAAAGCTCGAGTTGCAAACTCCAAACGCATTACTCTTCCATAAACTAAATTTCGTATTTCTAATTGCTTACCAGTTGAGACAGCAAACCAATTGCCATGAGGTGAAATAGCCCATTGAAATGATTGTGCTGATTGATATAAAGATTTGGGTTTTCCCTGTACAAACTGATAGATGGATCGTTTAGTTAATGCAAATAAAGTTTTCCGTGCAAAAGTGAGGGCTTCAATCTGAACATCAGAGTGAGCAATTTGTTCTTGCTTGTCAAGGGACAAACTATGCCAATGCAAACAAGAATTGGATGCACTATAAAAACGAGATTTTTCTGCGCCAATCAATCCGACAATTTTTTCGGGTTCGTCTTTTTGAGCAAAATATGCAGCTTTTTGAGCAAAGGAAATTGTCGCGCAACTTTCTTCATTGGCAACTGTTTTAAGTTCGCTAAAATCTTCAGAGCTAATTGCTTTTAATAAATCTAGTCGCATCTCGCGTGCTGAAGCATATCGGCGCTTAGGTAGTTTTTCGAGCGATCGCGAAATAATTGCTTCTAGCGATCGGGGCAAAGTATCAGGGATGATTACCCTCTGATTTAAATGAGCGTTCATTAAATCTGTAGGTATTCCTGAAAAAGGGCGCTTGCCTACTAAAAGCTCATATAAAATAATGCCAACTGCATAAATATCTGATCCTTCTGAAAATTGACCATAAAATCTTTCAGGAGCCATATAACCTGGCGAACCTGTATTACTATCAGATTCGACTTCTTGACTGAGCCGAGCAATCCCAAAATCTGAAATTTTGGCAAGCCAACCATTTGCGGTAACCTTTAGCAGTACATTTTCAGGTTTGATATCACAATGAATAACATTTGCCGCATGGGCATTTTCTAAACCCAGCAAAATATCATTGATCAAGCCAAAGCCTTGCGGCACTGTTAGCATCTTGGGGTAGTTCATTAGATCTCGTAATGTCCCACCTTCGCAATAGTCCATCACTAAATAACGATAATTTTGGTGATGCACAAGCGCTGAACAAGCAACAATATTTTCATGCTGTAAAGTCAATAAAAAACGCAATTCTCTCAATAATTTGCTGGTAGGAAATCTCTTGTTCTCAAGTTCTTTGAGTGCAACCAGCTTTCCTGTATCCCTTATCCGCGCGCATAAAACTTTGCCAAATTGTCCTCTGCCAACTAAACCCAAAATCCGATATTTAGAAAGCTGAGAGGTGTATTTTTTGTTCATACTGGCAAAATCAGATCTCAAAACTTAAAACAGGGTGTAAGAGGACTTGCTAATGTAACACCGCTCTCTTAAAAACAGCTTAACTAAAATTCAAGTTGACTTGAACAACACATACTAAAGTTATGGTGCGACAATCGCTAAGGTAAAACTCTAGCAGTTCTCACTACAATACTTGGAACAGTCAAAGAAAATAGCACAAAATATTTATCAGTAAGATTTAATTTTATAGCTCTTTTGATACCTAACTTTGCCTGTATTACTGAGAGAAAAGTATTACAGCAAAAAAGAAGGTTCGCTAAGCGAACCTTCTTTTTTGCTTAATTTGGCAAGCTCGGTGAGGGTTGAGCTTGTATAGCCGCTAAGCGCTTGTTATCACGTTTAGCCGCTAATACTGGCACGGCATCCCTCAATACACCAGCAAGTTTGGTTGTAGTCGCATCGTAAATTTGAGTAACGATTTTGGGATAGAAACCGATGCCGATAATGGGAACTAATAGACAAGCGATAATGAATACTTCGCGAGGTTCGGCATCAACTAAATCTTGGTGAGATGTGAGTGCTTTATTCTCTTTACCGTAGAAGATTTCACGCAACATCGAGAGCAGATAGATAGGTGTTAAGATTACGCCGACTGCCATCAGTAATATGGCAATGACTTTAAATGTGCCGCTATAAGCATCACTGGTAGCAAAGCCGACAAAAATCATTACCTCAGCTACAAACCCGCTCATGCCAGGTAAAGCTAGTGAAGCAAGAGAGCAAGTGGTGAACATTGCAAATATTTTCGGCATTTGTTGACCGACTCCGCCCATTTCATCCAAGATCAGCGTATGCGTGCGATCGTAAGTTGCACCAACTAAGAAGAATAAACTCGCACCGATTAGTCCATGAGAGATCATTTGCAACATTGCGCCGCTTGTTCCGAGATCGGTAAATGAAGCTAAACCGATCAGTACAAATCCCATGTGAGAGATTGATGAATAGGCAATTTTGCGTTTAAGGCTGCGCTGAGCAAAAGAGGTGAGTGCAGCATAGATAATATTCACAATCCCCAGAATCACTAATATCGGCGCGAAATAAGCATGCGCTTCAGGCAACATTCCTGCATTCATTCGCATTAGGGCATAACCACCCATTTTCAAAAGAATACCTGCAAGAAGCATATGTACTGGTGCAGTTGCTTCACCATGAGCATCAGGTAGCCAAGTATGGAGAGGAAAAATCGGCAGCTTGACTCCGTAGGAAATCAAGAATGCACCATAGGCTAATAGCTGAAAAGTTAGCGGATAGTCCTTGTCAGCAAGGGCTTGCATGTCAAAAGTGATAGTATCGCCATAGAATGCCATGGCTAAACCAGCGACAAGGATAAACAGGGAACCGATCGCTGTATAAAGAATAAATTTGGTGGCGGCGTAGAGACGTTTATAGCCTCCCCAGATCGATAGCAACAGGTAGACAGGGATTAGCTCTAATTCCCACGTGAGGAAAAATAGCAGCATATCTTGCACGGCAAATACAGCGATTTGTGCGCCATACATTGATAGCAGCAAAAAGTAAAATAAGCGAGGCTTGAGGGTGACGGGCCAAGATGCCAAGATTGCTAATGTGGTGATAAATCCAGTCAGCAAGACCAAGGGCATTGAGAGTCCATCAACGCCCACTGACCAATTTAGTCCTAGTTGGGGAACCCATGCGTATTTCTCAACGAGTTGTAGTCCAGAATTGCTGTAGTCATATTTTGTGCAGAAGGCATAGGCGATCGCAGCAAAGTTAATCAGTCCGACTACCAACGCAAACCAACGAATCGTTTTTCCATCGCCCTTATCTGGCACAAAGGCAACCATGAGAGCCATAAATATGGGAAAGGCAATGATAAACGTGAGCCAAGGGAAGTTTTCGAGACTAAACATATGCAAAAGTAACCATTGTAAATACCCGCCCATTTCTTGAAAGCCATTGTACCTAGCCCTAATTACAGACGCTATAGATGTTTATAGTTAATTAAAACTAGGCGATCGCACCTTATCTCAAAAACTGTGACTAGATTATGACTAAGGTCTTTACATAATAAGGGGTTGAGAGCGATTTAGTACGTAGCTACTCTTTTAAAGAATTGTTAAGTAAATTTAACAAATAGAGATAATTGTTTACATATCTATGATTTGAAGAGGCGTGAGGCTTGGGGTTTCCACTTTTCTGCTAATCTCAAAAATGAATAAATTATTTTTTTAATTGAGAGATTTAGGCATGAAAGCACTTATACGCTTTTCTGTTTTATTAGTGGCGATCGCGTCAATTTGGACAACTTGCCTTTTAGGTTCTTTTGGTAATAACGCGGCTTTTGCTGAAGAATTACCTTCAACCAGTTTTTATACGCAAGACCTTAGCAAAATTGACCTGAATAACTCTAATATCAACACTTTTCGTCAAGTGCGTGGTATGTATCCAACCTTAGGTCGTTTGATCATTGACAATGCTCCTTACAAGTCTTTAGATGATGTCTTAAACATTGCGGGACTAAGCGATTCGCAAAAAGAACTGATTAAAGCGAATGCTGATCAGTTCACACTCAAAAAGCCTGATGAGTCGATGGGGCGTGAACGGATTAACAACGCTAACTATAGATTATAGAAATTGGAGGGGCGCACAGCGCCTTTCTAATTAAGAATTATGGCGATCAAGCGTGGACTTTAAAAAATTTGACGCAATTGTGATTGGAGGAGGGGCCGCAGGTTTATACACGGCCCTTTCTTTGTCTGAATATTTGCCCAAGGAACGTGACTGGAAGATTGCCCTGATTACCAAAGATAATTTGACAATTTCGGCAAGTGATTGGGCTCAAGGAGGAATTGCGGCAGTTGTTGATAAAAATGACTCGATCGCGCTGCATATTCAAGACACATTGCGAGCAGGCGTGGGACTATGTGAGCTACAAGCAGTAGAAGTACTAGTCAGTAAAGCTCAACCACAAATTAATAAGCTTTTAGAATTAGGGGTCGATTTTGATCGATTGCATGATAATTCTTTAGCTCTGACCTTAGAGGCAGCGCATTCACGTAGAAGAGTTCTACATGCGGCTGATGCAACAGGGCATGAATTAGTTAGTACTCTGGCAAGACAGGTTGTAGAACGCACAAATATTCAAATTTTAGAGGGTGTACTTATCCTTGATCTTTTGATGGAGAAAGATGCTGAAGGCGATCGCTGCGTGGGCGTATCTTGCATCGATCTTAATCAAGAATCGCATCAGGTAATGGCTTTACTCGCGCCTATTACAGTTCTCGCTACAGGTGGTGGAGCGCAAGTTTTTTCTCAAAATACAAATCCACCGGCCAGTACAGGGGATGGTGTGGCGATCGCTTGGCGAGCAGGTGCAGCCGTGCGAGATTTAGAATTTGTGCAGTTTCATCCAACCGCTCTGGCGATCGCAGGTGCACCGAGATTTTTAATTAGTGAAGCAGTGCGTGGCGAGGGCGCTCATTTGATTGACCATAGCGGTCATCGCTTTGCCTTTGAGTATCATCAGGATGGTGAACTAGCGCCGCGAGATGTAGTTAGCCGTGCTGTATTTCAACATTTACAAAAAACTGGTGAACCGACCGTATTTTTAGATTTATCGCCCATAGAGCGCGATCGCATTGCATATCGATTTCCTAATATCATCAAAATCTGTCAAAAATGGCAAATTGACCTTTTCTCACAACCGATCCCTGTCACTCCTGCGGCTCATTACTGCATGGGAGGGATTATCACAGACACATGGGGCGCTAGCTCGATCCGAGGTTTATACGCTGTTGGTGAAAGCTCTAGCACAGGTGTACATGGTGCAAATCGTCTAGCTAGCAATTCGCTCTTAGAATGTTTTGTTTTTGGAGTGCGCTTAGCAGAGAAAGTGGCACAAGATTTAATTGAAGATGAGTATAAAAATAGCGATCGCTCTTTTTATGCTTATTTTGATCCTACAAAGCCAAATACGAGTGACCATCTTCAAAATAGGATCGCCATTATTCGTCAAGAGTTACGTGAATTGACATGGCGAGCTGCGGGTATTTGTCGTGAAGCTAAAGCTTTGTCTGAGGCGATCGCGCAAATTATAGATTTTCAGCAAGAAATTATGAACCTGCGAAACAATACTCGATTGTGGGTAGAAACCCGCAACCTAATTGATTTTGCATACTTATTAGTCAAATCTGCTCTATTCCGTACAGAGAGCCGAGGAGCACATTTCCGCATAGATTATCCCAATACTGAATCGGATTGGAAAATACACACTGTTATATGCGATCAGGATATCTACACTCAATAAACCCAAAAATAGGAAAAACTGAGCAAAATGGAGCCTTTTCTATTTTGCGTTTTACTAAATGATTACAATATGTTGCTAAAATGTCATATATCGCAATATAAAATAATTTCATTACAACTTTAGTAAATCTGGTGTAAGCGCATGGCGTTTTTTGGACTGTTCGGCAAAAAAGATAAAAACAAGGATTCCGAAAGTAAAGATTCTGCTTACTTTCTCGATCAAGACTCTGCCAAGACCTACGGCAATATTGAGTTTATGAAAACTGCTAAAGATTACGAAATTAAGACTACAAGTAATCCGTCTATTGAGCCAATTTCTCAACCTAAATCTGAGCCAACAAAGAATACTCGCCTTGATTCTAGTATGGATATTTTTCTTAAGATGGCGAAAGATATTAACAAGAAATAAAAGTCTGAAAAGAGAAAAGAGTTATTACCTAGAGGCAGTAACTCTTTTCTCTTTTTAGATCGAAAAATTAGCCTTCACTTAGGCGATATCACTTCGGAAAACCGTCTAGTTGACAGTCAACTCTGAATAGCGCATACATCGTAAAATGTCTTGGTAGATAGACTGTGCGAGAGGGTATTGGTATGGTATTTGACTGGTTTCGACGAAAGTTTGATGATGATAAAGATGTAACAAGTCAACCAGTAGAGCCAGCCCCAACTGAAGAAATAGCTCCCGAATCTACATCTGTACAGGAGTCTAGCGAAATCCCACCGTCTCCATCTCAAGAATTGTTAAATTGGGCAAAAGCTGCCTATGTCAATGTCCAGCAGCAGTCACAAGTTTCTGAATCTAAGATTGCGGAACCTGAGGCTTCTGAGCTTTCTGAAACTCCAACTAATGAGCTTAATAAGCCAGAAATTGTTAAATCCGCTGAATCTATCGAGCCGCCGATCGCGATCACCTTACCCATAGAAACCGAATCACCTGTAGAAATATCTGGATTAGTCGAACCCGCGATCGCTGAAGTAATTACTCCTGAAGAAACTGACTCCGAAGCTACATCTGTCCCTTTTTGGATGCAATCAGAAAGCGATCGCATGGCGCGTATTGCGGCTCTCGAAGCAACAGCGATCGTTGAACCAGAAATTAAATCAGTCGCAGCACCCAAGCGCAAATCAACTCTTGCCTTTGACGAAAATTTTATTTGGTCATCTGAAGTCCTTGCTGCTCAAGGTCGCCGTCCTGAAGAAATCTCAGTTGAAGAAATCACATGGCTAAACCGTTTACGTCAAGGTTTAGATAAAACTCGTTTGTCGTTAGTTAATCAGCTTAGAGAGATCGTCGGACAGGGACCACTTAGTGCTGATTCGGTCGATGATATTGAGGCTTTGCTATTACAAGCAGATGTGGGCGTGAAGGCAACCGATCAAATTATTGCTAAGTTGCAAGATAAACTTCGCAAAGAAGTTTTGCCACCTGAAGAAGCGATCGCTTATCTCAAACAAATTTTGCGCGAGATGCTTGATGGCTCAACTCATAAAAATGGTGAGCCGATCCCAATGTTAATTCCAGAAAAAAATCAATTAAATATTTGGTTAATCACAGGAGTTAATGGGGCTGGCAAAACCACTACGATTGGTAAGCTCTCACATTTAAGTGTTAAATCTGGATACAAAACCTTGATTGCTGCCGCCGATACCTTTCGTGCTGCTGCCGTTGAACAAGTCAAAAGTTGGGGACAGCGCTCCAATGTTGATGTGATCTGTAATCTCGCTCAAAATGCCGACCCTGCCGCCGTAGTTTTTGATGCGATCTCGGCTGCTCAAGCCAGAGGCACAGAGCTATTGTTAGTGGACACCGCAGGTCGATTGCAAAACAAGAAAAACCTGATGGAAGAACTCAGTAAAATTCGTCGCATTATCGATAAAAAATCTGCCGATGCTAAAATCGAATCTTTGTTAGTACTCGATTCAACACTGGGGCAAAATGGACTTAAACAAGCTGAAGTCTTTGCCCAGTCCGCAGGGATTAGCGGCATAATTCTTACTAAACTTGATGGCACTGCTAAAGGTGGGGTGGCGATCGCTGTAGTTCAACAACTTGGATTACCGATCCGCTTTATCGGCGCAGGTGAAGGTATCGAAGATTTGCGTCCATTCTCTAGTTATGAATTTGTGGAAGCATTATTAAGTAACTAAAACAAACTGAGATCAGCGATCGTAGGAGCAGCCCTAATGACTCAAACAATTTTCCAAAAAACATCACTGTACGATCGCGACCTTGATTTGTGGCTAGAAACGGCGATCGCACAGTTGAAAGCAGGAGACTTTCACAATCTTGATGTCGAAAATTTAATAGAGGAGTTAGAAGGTTTGTCAGGCAGTAACAAACGTGAGATAGAGCATAGGTTAGAGCGATTGCTTGAGCATATGCTCAAGCGTTGCTATGTCAATATGCCTGAGTGTTATAGAGGTTGGTTGCTGACAATATTCGATCAACGTAGGGATATTAATAAGCTGCTTAGGCAGTCCCCTAGCCTCAAGCGCCACTTTTTAAAAATGTTTGATGATTGCTTTGAAACTTCTTTACAGCGGATCAAGATTGAATACCCTGATTACCAGTTTCCTGATAAATGGCAATTTGAGAGCGATATTGACACGATGCTAAATGTTGATTTTTGGGAATAGCGATCGCACTTCTTGTATATCCGTACCAGTCCAAGCTTGATCAAATCACAAGGTGATCGCTTTAAATGATGTTAAACAAATGCTTAATTTAGGAGATGGTCACTAAATCGTTGTTTTAATCAGTGCAGTAAAGCAGATCGCCAGTTGCGAGAGTATATTAAACTGGCGAGTACTGTAGCATGGGATTAACATGGTTACGATAGCACCAACCTTTGAAATACCTGCTGTGATTGCTCAAGGGCTTACCGATGGGATTTACGAACGTGCTGGGGGAGCAATTAGAGAGGTTGGGAGTAAGCGGCTGGTTGTATGGCTACGCGAAGTTTCTAATGCTTCAGTGAATAACTTGCCGACATTACTGGATATAGCCTCTAGTGCCAGTATCCTCAACTTAGGTATTTCTGTAATGGGTTTTGCGGCTGTATTGCATAAACTCAAAGATTTAGAAGAACGCTTACAAAAAATTCAGAAGATCTTAGAAAAAATTGATCACAAAATCGATCTAGGGTTTTATGCTAACTTCTGTGCTGCTCTTGATTTAGCTACCAATGCTTTTTCGATGAATCAATTAGAAACCCGTAAAAACATGGCAATTCAAGCTATCAATCGGTTTCTAGAAGCAGAGCATATTTATCTAGATTATATAGACAAGGAACTTGAGCAACGCAGTAAACTCGTCCACGAATATCTATTAACACTATCTCTAGCCTATATTGCCGAAGCACGATGTCATTTAGAACTAGAAGAGTCAGAGGTCGCTTTGCAACGTTTAGAGGCAGGATATAAAGTAATTAGCGATCGCATTCGTAAATATCTTGATATCCTTCTTACTTCCAATCCAGCAGCTTATTTACATCCAAAATTTAAGAATGAAATTGGACTAAGCAAGCTCACAAAAGTTTATCGGTGGATTGATCCAAGTCTAGATGAATCTGCTGTGTTTGAAATGCAACGGGATAATATTTTTAGTTTAAAAAAGGATCAAGGTATTGAATCAGGCTATCAATGGGTGAATCAATTGCCGCAAGCAATTGTATCTGAATCTGAGGTTCAGGGCAGTATGTGGGGAAATAGAGAAGAAATGAAAATAGAAGCAATGAATCGTCTTCCACAGATTTTCTCAACTATGGAGTCGATGATTGAAACTATTCAACGTTTTGAGGCTTATCAATCTGAGGTAAAAGCAATTTCAAAACTGGGGATAACTTTTCGTGAATGGACTCTATTAGCTCCAGTGGGCAAACAGCAAGCAGAAAATAAAAACTTGATGTACTTAATCCCGTCTACACCTGTTGAAGCTTGATTTAAGTACATAGGCGAAATTATTTACATATTTACTTAAGCGATGGAAAGCAATAGCGAGTCTCCTGAGCCATCTATGTAAAATTAATTCTGCACAAGTACTTAGTAGTAATTCCCAGAGATTTATTTAATGACTCACGAGTATTCTAAAGCATTAGAACTTTCCTACCTTGCTTGGTTGGCATATAGCACCGAACTAGCAGAAATCCATGAGAAGCTAAACGCAAGTGAATCACCGAATTTGCAAGCTTACCAAATTCTTGAACTACTTAGAGAAAGGACAGAACACTATGGCTTTGTGGCAATAAATGGTGAACAAGAAATAGTGATTGCGATTCGGGGGACAGTCAGTGTCAAGGACTGGATGTATAACTTACTGACACCGCGTATTGTCGATGAATTTCATTTTGGGTTTCAACTGTACACCGAGCCAATTTGGAAACAACTGCAAAATATTCTGCCCGATTTGCTCAAAGATAAACCCAAAATCATTACTACAGGGCATAGTCTAGGTGGAGCTTCAGCAACTTTACTCGCTCATAAACTCAATAAATCTGACTTAAAGCCCAGTTATTCTAGTCTCGAAAGCTATACATTTGGTGCGCCGCCTTTGGGAACTGAGAGCGTGAAATTAGAGACACCACTCTATAGATTTCGTACCCCTGGGGATCTGGTTCCTCATTTGCCTCTATTGGGCGGATTTATTGTGGAGATGACTAGCAATAACTTAGCTTGGCTGCCCCAAGTTCAACAGCCATTGGCGGAGATGAGTAAAACACTTACTGAATATAGCCATCCTGAGCCAGAGTATTTACTGCATTCCGCAGGCAAAGTTTATAAACTGGATGCCTCTCAAATGAATATTCAGAAACAGCAATCTGAATTTTTGAAAATCTTGCTAGAGAAGCCAGATCACGGTGCTGCTTTTGCCGACATTACTAGTAGCCTTGTCAAAATTTTTCAATTTCAAGGGAATATTCAGGCTTTAGTAACTGAAAGTATTGGAGGTTATCTTGGAAAGATTACTGAGACACTACTTATTGAACATGACATTTTAAGATATATTCAAGCTCTAGATAGCGAGAAAAACTTACCTCAATCAATTTTTGCTAAACCTGAACCTGATATCAAAACTGAGATACAAGCAATTAGCTTAGTAGAAAATAAAGATATGTTCAATAAAAACTTGTTGAAAAAGATTGCTAAAGGTACGGTTCAAGCGGGTGAGAA
>JAYVVP010000093.1:0-15377 GCA_043786935.1 Pseudanabaena sp.
AGCACGCATTGTTCATCATACTTTTAGAAATCGAAAAGAGAATTATGTTGACGTTGTTATGGAAACTTCTTGTGGATTGCACAATTTCAGGGTTACGATGAGACATCGCAAGGTTGCTTAACTTTAAACTGACAATGGGGAAATACGCTTATGTCTTCTCTCCTCTTTATTTCCGATGAAGTCTACTGTCTACTACCAAAAAACAAAAAGATACAAAAAGATATTTTTATTTACATATATAATAATTTTTTAAAGATGCCATCCGCAAAACCGTCACAACCCATTTAAAAACTTGCCATGTCTCTAAGTACTCAAAATGAAAGCGCACCACGTCATGTTGTTATTATTGGCGGCGGCTTTGGAGGATTATATGCTGCCCAAAAACTAGGCAAATCAGAGGTTCCTCTTAAAGTTACCCTCATCGACAAACGCAACTTTCACCTCTTCCAGCCTCTACTTTACCAAGTTGCAACAGGTAGCCTCTCACCCGCCGATATCGCTTCACCATTGCGGGCTGTATTAGCAGAAAACAAAAATACTAACGTAGTCATGGGGGAAATAGTTGATATTGATCCTCAAGCTCAAGTGGTCAAATTCAAAGCAAAATTAACCGCACAAGTAGAAATGCATTATGATTCGCTAATTGTGGCAACAGGAGTCAGTCACCATTATTTTGGCAATGATCAATGGTCAGAGCAAGCACCAGGGCTGAAAACTATCGAAGATGCGATTAATATTCGGCGGCGTATTTTGACAGCTTTTGAGGCTGCTGAAAAAACTAGTGATTCTTATTTTCGAGAAGCATTGATGAATTTTGTAGTCATTGGTGGAGGACCAACAGGAGTAGAGCTAGCTGGAACATTAGCGGAACTTGCTCACCGCACACTCAGTGATGAATTTGCCAATATTGACACCAAGAAAGCAAGAATCATTTTAATTGAAGGAACCGATCGCGTATTGCCTCCCTATCACGCTGATTTATCTGCGACCGCTAAACAATCTCTAATTAATCTAGGCGTGGAAGTAATAACTAGTGCCATGGTTACTAATATTGAAGATCATATAGTGACATTCAAATGTGGTGAAAAGGTTGAGCAAATTCGAGCGCAAACAATTCTCTGGGCAGCTGGAGTAAAGGCTTCGGCTATGGGGAAGGTACTAAGCGATCGCGCCAGTGCCGAGCTAGATCGGGTTGGCCGCGTGATTGTTCAGCCCGATATGTCGATAGCTACTCATCCCAATATTTATGTGATTGGCGATTTGGCTAACTATCCGCATCAAGGCGACAAGCCATTACCAGGAGTTGCGCCTGTTGCCATGCAGCAAGGCGAATATGTTGCTCATCACATCGAAGCCAAGATTATGGTCAAAGAGCCAGCGAAATTCCATTATCAAGATTTTGGCAATATGGCAGTAATTGGTCGTCATGAAGCGGTTGCTGACTTCAAGTTTTTGCGCTTAAAGGGTTGGTTAGCATGGTTTATCTGGACATTTGTGCATATTTACTATCTAATCGAATTTGATAATAAGCTAGTTGTGATGATCCAATGGGGATGGAACTATTTCACGCATCGTCGCAGTGCGCGTTTGATTACAGGTAAATATTTAGAAGTTTTAGAAGAAATGGAAGGAACCCGCATGAGGGTTCAGGATAAAGAGAATAAAGAGCCAGTAGAAGTTGCATAATAAAAAGGAGTCGCAAATAAATCGGCTCCTTTCTTATAAAATCCCTGCGATCGCTGTTTGTACGGAATAACCTAAATGCTTCCATGCTGCCGCTGTGGCTACACGACCGCGCGGAGTGCGATTGATATAGCCAATTTGTAATAAATATGGCTCATAAACTTCTTCAATTGTATGGGCATCCTCTCCTGTTGCAGCAGCGAGAGTATCTAAACCTGCGGGACCACCATTAAAGTTTTCGATCAAAACTGTCAGTAATTTACGATCAATCCAATCCAATCCTTTCGGATCGACATTAAATAATTCGAGCGCAGATTCCGCGATCGCTCCTGTAATATTTTCACCCTTTGCCTTCACTTCTGCATAATCACGTACCCTTTTTAGTAACCGATTCGCAATCCGAGGCGTACCTCTAGAACGAGTCGCGATCGCTACAGCCCCATCATCATCAATCGGCGTAGAGAGAATCTTGGCACTGCGCGACACAATTTGCGTCAGTTCGTCCTGTTCATAAAAGCGGAAATGCTGCACAAAGCCGAAGCGATCGCGCAATGGCGAAGATAGTGCCCCGATTCTAGTGGTTGCACCGATCAGCGTAAATTTATTTAGCTGTACACTGCGAATCCTTGCCCCTTGTCCTTTCCCAATCGTGATATCAAGGCGATAGTCTTCCATCGCAGGATAGAGAATCTCTTCGGTCACACTAGGTAGACGATGAATCTCATCGATAAAAAGAATATCGCCTGGTTGGAGAGAAACTAGCAAGCCTGCGACATCGCGAGGGCGCTCAAGGGCAGGTGCAGAAGTGATTTTGCACTGCACTCCCATTTCCTGAGCAATAATTAAAGCGAGCGAAGTTTTGCCTAATCCAGGGGGACCATATAGTAATAGATGATCGAGCGCTGATGATCGCGATTTTGCTGCCGCGATCGCAATATGGAGCAGTTCTTTTAAATCTTTTTGACCAATATAGTCTTCAAGATTTTTAGGACGAATATTAATGTCAACGGTGGCTTGAATGGGATCATTGGCAACTGGATCATTCTTGGCGAGTTTATCTTCTAGTTTTTCTTCTGGAGTCGCTTCAGCTTGCAGTAAATCTATCGCCTGTTGCATTGGAGGCGATGGTATATCTTTTTTAGAATTGCGGCGCGGAGACTTTTTGGCAACCGTCTTTTCAGGACTTGATTCTGATGGATTTGGAGAAACCTGTTCACCAAGCTGATTGACAATGCGATCGCCTTCAGGATTTTGATTTGGTTTAGAGGAGATGATTGCCATAAGCCATTGGTTGCTCAAATTTATAAATATCTTCGATTAATTTTGCCCAACTATCAACTAAAGAAGCAAGAATTTTTTCACCTTTCTCCCTAGTTGCGGCTTTGGCATCACCCAATACGCCACTTTGGCTCAAATCTCGCATCACCCATGCAAACGGGTTTGCCCCTTCCATACTAAGCATACTATTTTCAGGCAGTCCATAGGGATATTCTGTAACTGCCTTGTCCATCTGGACTTGTTCAGGCAATAGCGCCAACATCAAGCTAGTTTCCGCATCACCGCCATGTATTCCAAATTCTAATTCTTTTGCTGTTAATAAATTCTTAGCGACGTTAGGAACGCGCCAAGTAAACAGAGGGAAAATCAAAAAATCTGGATGCTTCTCATGCAAATCTCTTGCTACAATCTCCAAAATTTGCGGCTGTCCACCGTGAGAATTCATCAAAGCTAATTTACGAAATCCCGCTCGGTAAATACTTTCGGCAATATCACTTAATACCGCGATCATCGTCTGTACACTGATCGCGATCGTTCCTGCAAAAGTACTGTGTTCATTTGATTTGCCATAATACAGAGGTGGCAAAGCATAGGCAGGAATTGCTGGATCTAATTTTTCCAGTGCTTTTGCCAACACGCCAATACTAATTGCCGCATCAACTATTAATGGTAAATGAGCGCCATGCTGCTCGATCGCCCCCATCGGCTGAATAATCACCACATTTTCTTTGTCTGGCATTGCCGCGATCGCTGGCGATGTTAAGTAAGCAAAATATCGATTAGCAGGGAAATAATTCATACTAGTTGCTTGAAGTTGATTGGGTCTTGATCACGGCGGTTTTTAGTGGGAAGGGGTGGATTTTGGCGATCGCCTGCTAGAGCAGCAGTTGTCTCTAAAGATTCTCTCAATCGCTTAGCGGCATAAATAGACATATCACGGGGGACATTAATGCGATCGCGCAGATATCGCAAAGCAATATCAGACTCAGGAGGCGGTGCACAGATTTCATCAGTCATCATTCTGGTCAAAGCACAACGTAGAGCTTCATCAAATAATTGATTGTCAGCAGGATTAACTCGAATAATATTGGAACGATGCTTAATCACCCGCTGAAGAGCTTCGGCACGAGAGTCTGCTGGCTCTGGATAAGTCACATCGGGCAATCCAAACCAAGGTCCATTATCCACGTGGGCTTTGTTAATGAGCATCTGCGGTTCTCCATTTTCCCAACATCCTCCCATCTGCGGTGGCAAATCATGAGCATGAGTGTGGAAATCGCTCTGAGTACCACGATAGGTTAGTCGGCTTTCCATAGCATCAAACCATTTAGACATATGGGGATTTTCTTCTCGTAGCGAGTAACCTTTGTAATAGTAGAGACTGGCATTCATTCGCTCGACATAGGGCGTAAAAATCACGTCAGCAGTACCAAACTCATCCAAGAAGTAAGGACTTGGAGTGCTCCCTAACACCTCTTCAACTTTTGTCATTACTTCTATAAATTGTTTTCGATGGCGTTGTTCCTGTTGCACTGAACTCAGAGGACGACAAAGCCATTCACACCAAGCTCTAAATAAGACTCGTTCTAAACGCCTGATGGGGAGTACTTGAGGATCGGTCATGCCCAGACCGAGAGAACCAAAACATTTTTCTAGAGCGAGCAAAATATCATCGCTTTCGGTGATGATGCGTCCATCTAAAGCGATCGCAGGCAGCATTCCTGATGGCACTTTGCGTTTGTACCACATCTCTTTCTCGCCATAACAAAACATGGTTACTTTTTCGATGCGATAAGGAATCTGTTTCTCCTCTAACCATAACCATATTTTCTGACAATAAGGACACCATGCATGGTTGTCGCGGTATAGAGTCAATCGCACATCAGATTCAGAATGTCCAAACAATCGCAACCGAGCTTGGGCATTAGTGGAGCCATTAATCGTATCTATTTGAAAATCTGTGAGGGATTCTAGTTCTGTCCAGCTTAGAGGAGCAATAGTCATAGGATCGCATATTTATTATCAGAGCCGATCATAGCATTATCCCTTGCCCTGCAATTTGCCCTGCAATCAAGGGTTGCAATAATTGCAGTACATGGGATCAGCCGTTTTAATTCCATTAGGAAATAACTCTTCTTGCTGAAACTGACAGCGATCGCATTGATAAACATGCGTGCGAGTAACTTGAGTGGGTAGTCCGCAAAGTTCGCATGGCAAACCCTTTATTTTTTTCACCACATCGAAATTCACAAAATTACAATGGGGACAAAGTTGCTGCAACTTCCGTACTAGATCTTCTGTAGCTTTAGCAATATTGATCATGCGAGTGGGATTATAGAGCGATCGCATATCTGTCTCAATATGAATTTGTGATGATTGTTTTAGCAACTTATGGACAGATTCTTTGAGTAAATCTTCGGAAGTAATTCCTTTGTAAATTGCCTCTTTTGCTGAAGTTTTAGCATCTTGCATCAGCACGATCGCATGATCGGGAAAGCCAACTTTGAGCGCGAAATCGTAGACTTGCTCGTAGCTAGAAATCTCTTGATGGCGAAAGTTTGTATCAGTGGAGAGAGATTCGCCATAAACGGTGAAGTTATGCTTTTTATCTAGTAGTAAAACTATTTCGCGATTGCAGGGAATACCTAACATCGGATGCGGGAAAAAGCTGCCTTCACTAGCGATCGCTAAATCAGCATCAATTAATTCTAAACCTGTTTCGGCTTTAAGTTTTGCGGTTTCGACTTGATTGGCAGGGCGATCAACATCGCGAGTAAATGTGCCGAACAAGTCGCTATCAAAATTTTGAGGTACGGCAACTCTCACGCCTAAGGATGTTTGTAAAATTGGCGCGATCACTAATTCCTTACGATGCATTGTCGCGATTACCACTAGGCGATCGCTAAAGTTTATGCTGTGGTCTATTTTATTGTCTTTTTCCCCTCTCCCAGTGGGAGAGGGGCTAGGGGTGAGGGAATCACTCGTCATGGGCAAAACGGTTATATAGGAAATCTAGAGCCGTATCTCTCATATCACTGAGATTCTATTTTGGTGTGTAAGGCAAGGAGGAGTGGTGCAAAATTATCCGCAGCTTACCAGTGTCGTCCTTAAAGTACTCCCAAGTCTTGTCCACTATAACAATCTTGCCATCTTTATCGGTGAAAATCACGTTGCCCATTGTAGTCGCCGTATCACCAGAAATGAAGATCGCGGCATTCTTTATTTCTACTTTTTGCCAATGCTTCAACGCGAAGCCTTTATCCATTGGGAAAGCTGGATCGCCCCCAACAAAGTAAGACAAAGCACCAGCACGGGTTGTGCGGAACGTCTGGGGAGCAACAGCGAGTGTTGGCTTGAATAGCACAGGACCGAATTGGTATGCGTAGGCTGTGTCAATTACTTTTTCAGCCAACGCTCTAGCCGCCTCTATGCCTTTTGTGTCATAAGTTGTAGAAATAGCTACCAATGCATCTCCCCAAGCTTTTTCGGCAGCCAATACCTCGCTTTCGGTGATCGCTCTATTGACAAGTGGGGTCTTCAGGCTTGAAGGCGCAACTACTGAACCAGTAGTTTGGGCAAAGGATGTCTGGACAACAATTAGAGAACCAGAGAAAAGTGTAGCAGCAGCAAATAATGCTGAGATGTTAGTTTTAAAGAGCTTCATAAGTAAAAGTAGATTTATATGTATGTGTAGGTGAAGAAATTTCTTCTTAGTAGGACTTACGCATTGACAGAAAAACAATATGCCGTATGGAATTCAGACATTAAGCCTTTATTTTTCGACATATTTTAGGCGATCTCTATTTATCCAAGGATGATGGAAAAATGCCTAAAATGATAGGCTCTTGTTAGTTCAAGAGATAGTCAATTTGTATAGTAAGTTCTACTACTTATTTTCTCACAAATTGTAGATTCAGTTAGCACAAAGGAATGAAAGTTTATTATATTGTGCATTTGGAATACTAATGAAATAGCCTATTATTGAGCTAAGAAAAAATACATGGGTTATTTATTTTTCATTCCTAACTAGCATTACTCGTCATGGGCAAAGCGATTATATAGAAAGTCTAGAGCCGTATTTCTGAGATCGTAGTATAGAGGATCTTCCATAATTTGAGCGCGATCGCGGGGACGTGCAAAAGGAATCGTTAAGATTTCACCAATATGCGCGGCGGGTCCATTGGTCATCATCACAAGGCGATCGGCTAGGAATAGCGCCTCATCAATATCGTGAGTAATCATCAACACTGTACAGCGGTGTTCTGTCCAAATTTGCAATAGTTCTTCTTGCAGTTCTTCTTTGGTGATTGCATCCAAAGCGCCAAAAGGTTCATCAAGGATGAGAACTTCAGGACGAATGGATAAAGCTCTAGCGATCGATACGCGCTGTTTCATCCCACCTGAGATTTGGGTTGGCTTTTTCTCAGCAGATTCACTCAATCCGACCATGGCAAGATGGTGGCGGACAATATCATTTTTCTCGCCTTTCGACATATTGGGATTAACCGAGTCTACGGCAAGCATGACATTTTCATATACTGTGAGCCAAGGCAAGAGGGCATAACCTTGGAATACGACCATGCGATCGGGACCTGGTTTGGTAATCAGTTTGCCCTTAAGGATTACTTCGCCGACAGATGGTTTCGAGAAGCCGCCAACCATATTTAGGAGGGTAGATTTGCCACAGCCAGAGTGACCAATTAGGCACATAAATTCGCCTTCTTGGATATTCAGATTTACATTCTCTAGAACAACATATTGTCCGTTATTAGGTGTGGGGTAAGTTTTGGAGACATTCTCAATACGAAGGAAAGATTCTTGAGTGGGGATAGTAGCGATCGGGTTGGGGTTAAGGGTTGTTGTGGTCATTTTCTTACTCTTTCTTGCACTTACTTTATAAAAAATTTTGTAAACTGTAGGGGCAATTCATGAATTGCCCCAGAGTTGAGGAATTAAGCGACCATTCGCAGAGAATCCATGCTAACCTCAGCCATCGTGATATTGCGCTTAATCTCTAGCTGATTGAGATAGGCGATCGGATCTTCGGCATTAAAGGGAATATCGTCAAAGAGTTGAATCGCATTACGGCTGTAAGTGATATCTGTCAAACCAAGCTCACGGGCCGCCGTACTGAAGACTCCAACCCGACAGGTTTTTTCGAGAACTTCTACCCAATTGCGAGGGAAGGGAACATCACCCCAACGCGCCATTTGGGTAATGTGCCAGAGATGCTCGGAACGGCTAGGACGGTTGACACCAGCACCGTAGAATTGATGGTGAGCAGGTTCGCGCATCGGGGTATCGATCGCGCAAGTTACATCATTAGGATTGCCCAGATGAATATAATTAATATTGGTACTGACATATTCGCGGCGCGATAAAATCAGGCGAATCTCTTCCGCATTATTCGGATCGGCGCAGTACATACAAGCTTCTAGTAAAGCCTTGACTAAAGCAATGTGGGTATTTGGATAGGCATTAGCCCAATCTTCGCGCACGCCAAGAACTTTCCCAGGGTGTCCTTGCCAAATTTCCAAGTCTGTTGCGACCGTGAAGCCAATATTTTCCATTGCGGCGCGGAAGTTCCAAGGTTCACCAACACAGAAACCATCGATACTGCCTGCTTTGAGGTCAACTACCATTTGCGCTGGTGGAATCGTTTTTAGCTCGACATCGTGATCAGGGTCGATGCCGCCTGCCGCTAGCCAGTAGCGCAGTAGAAGATTATGCATTGAGGACGGATGCACTACACCCATGCGGTGAGTGCGATCGCGTGTATTTTGCAACATCTCTTTAAAATCAGCAAGCGTATGAATACCGCGATCATAAAAGCGGCGATCAAGACTAATTGCGTTACCATTACGGGTCATGGTTAGCGCCGTCACAATTGGCTTGCAAGCACCAGCGCCACCAAGAGTCATCCACATTGGCAAGCCTGAAGGCATTTGAGCCGCATCGAGATAGCCTCCTGCAATACCATCGACAATCCCGCGCCAACTAGTTTCGCGGACAAGAGAAACTTCATCAAGTCCATGCTTTTCAAAAAAGCCTTTCTCTTTTGCCACAGCGATCGGCGCACAAGCGGTTAAAGGAACAAAACCGATCTCTAGATTAACTTTTTCTAAGCCGTGACGTGCAACCGTAGAAACGGTACGCGCATTCATTTTTTTAACACGCTTCTGTTGGTTTAAGAAGTAAATAATTTCACTACGTAAGCTGTAATAACTAGGATGCTTGACCGCTTCCATGCGTTGACGGGGACGCGGAATATCAACTTCCAAAATTCCACCGATTTTAGAGGCGGGCCCATTAGTAAGCATAATGATGCGATCGCTTAACAACACAGCCTCATCAACATCATGGGTGACCATCACCGCCGTAACTTCGTCTTCATTACAAATCTGCATTAACTTTTCTTGCAAATTGCCGCGAGTAAGCGCATCTAAAGCGCCAAAAGGCTCATCTAGCAACAAAAGTTTTGGACGTACTGCCAGAGCGCGAGCGATCGCAACTCGTTGTTTCATTCCACCTGAAAGCTGAGTAGGTGGCTTATCGATTGCATGGCTTAAACCGACCATATTCACATAACGCTCGATCAAGTCGTGACGTTCGCCCTTGGACAAATGAGAGAGAACTTCATCTACTGCTAAGCCTACATTTTCGCGAACTGTCATCCAAGGCAATAGCGAATAGTTTTGAAATACCACCATGCGATCGGGACCGGGGCGAGATACGCGCTCATCTTCGAGCATAACGATCCCGCCTGTGGGTAAATCTAAACCAGCAATCATATTCAGTAAGGTGGATTTTCCACAGCCAGAGTGACCGATCAGGGAAATAAATTCACCTTTTTTAATATGTAAATCTATCCCTTTGAGAGCGATATATTCTTTACCACCACCTAAGGGAAATGTTTTCTCGACTTGATCCACTGAAACAAAACTGCTCATTTTAAAATTTTCCTTTTATGCAATATCAATCTACTGGTAGCACTAGATTTCAAAGATTCCTCTTACTTCCCCTTTTTAAGGGGAAAGAATAAATTAATTCTCCCCCCTTAAAAAGGGGGGCTGGAGGGATCTCCTTACTTCTGTTCTTCAGGCACAATCAATGTCTGAATCCAGCCGATCGCACGGTCAAGGATTAAGCCTACAGCACCGATATAAACCAGAGCGAGAATAACTTCACCGACCTTATCATTCGTGTAAGCATTCCAAATAAAGAAGCCAATACCGACGATGCCTGACATGATGATTTCGGCGGCGATAATCGCTAACCATGCTAAACCGATAGAAATGCGTAGCCCAGTGAAGATGTATGGAAGAGCAGACGGAATCAGAATCTTAAAGAAATACTTTTGGCGAGAAAGTTGTAGCACTCGTGAAACGTTGCGATAGTCTTGAGGGATTTGCTTAACGCCCACTGCGGTGTTTAACAAGATTGGCCAGACTGAGGTGATAAAAATAACAAACAATGCAGCTGGTTCATTTTGACGAAGTGCAGCAAGAGCGATCGGAACCCAAGCAAGGGGTGGGACAGTACGCAAAAATTGGAACAATGGATCGAGCGCTTTGTCAATAACCGCATTAGTACCAACTAGAATTCCGAGACCAATACCGACGATCGCAGCTAATGAGTAACCCTTAGCCACCCGTTCAAAGCTAGCGAGGGTCTGCCAGAATAGTCCTTTGTCTGTGCCACCGCGATCAAAGAACGGATAAAGCAATAGAGTACGGGTAGATTTCTCGGAAATAATATCGATTGGACCGGGCAGTTTGAGTAAGCCAATGCTAGAAAGAATTTGCCATATGGTCAAAAATCCCAAAAGCCCGAGGATTGGAAGTACCCAATTCTGAGCATTTTTTTGCCAAAACTTTGCGATCGCATTCGATGAACTACGATTACCAACACTTGCTGCCATAAACTTGCTGAGCCTACTCTGTATATATTGATTAAAACTGTTTTTAGCGATCGCGGTTTGTAAGCTACTTGAGACAGCTTACAAACCGTAAAATTTATATCTTACAATGCTATCGTGATTTCTCCATTGTCTATACAAAAAGCTAAATCCGCGATAAAAAGGCTTAAAATGTGAATGTTGTCCGAACTACACCTACCGTCGCAGTAGGGGCATTATTAATACCCTCTGGGTTAAACACAAAGAATACACCTGGGGTAACGCTGATGTTTTTGGATACTTTAAAGTTGAAGTAACCTTCCAAGTGATAAGGAGTTGCAGTAGACCCAGTAGGAATTGTGGCAAGCCCACCTGTTGAATTACGCGCTAGAGGTTGTCCAAAAATAAGCCCAGCCGTGTTTCCTTCTTTGAATACGTCGCTAAAATGGAACCCTGTCATCCAACTAGTAAAGGTAGTTGAAGCATTAACACCAGCAAGATTTGCAAAAATCCAAGCACCCGATACATTAAAGGCAACCTTGGGAGCAAGTCGCCATGTCAAAGTCGCACCTACAGAATTTAGCTTGATCGGGTCAGTTGCTGCCGTCCCTGGTCCAGTAATTGAATTAATATCAGCGGCAGCTAATCCAGTTCCTAAGATGTTGATCTGGTGATAGCTATTGGCGTAGTTAAGTCCAATATCAAGAGTTGACGTTGGCTTGAGAGTTAACTGCGCTGAAGCAATAGTACTGCCGCCAAAGAAACCAGCGCCCAGAGGTGTACCAGGGAAACCCTGATTACTAGGAATTGCTGAGTTAACACTTCCATACAAAGCACGGAAATCAACTGTATCTGATGGAGTCCAGATAAAACCAACAGCGGCTGCTAAACCAGTACCAGATGTACCGCCGGACACACGGGTTGCAGCATTTAAGCCTTGACCAAAGCGAGAGATCGAACCTTGTCCTTCACTAGCAAAAGGACTGATCGCGGGAAATGCATCAGAAACTTCCGCATTAGAACCTACAAACATCGTGAATTTATCAGCTACTGGGAAGATATACAGCAGCTTATAAAGACTTACAGAGTTTGCCGCGACAGCGCTGAGATTGGTTGGATTAATGCCTGGGAATTGTGGCTCATACCCCAGTCGCACATTACTGGCACTCAATGCACCTAATAATGGAGGAGGAGGAGTATATCCCAATGTACCTTGGAGACTATTTGCACCACCGCCAAGGTTGTATGCTTGCAAGCCCGTAATCAACAAATCTTTGCCAGTAAAGCTCGTCATCAAATTAAGTCGAACTCTATTGTTCATGACAATATTGGTATTACTGCCACCATTATTAGGATTTGCTCCTGTTGCTCCTGCGATACCAATGATTACTTCGCCGCTGAGTTTGGTTGTGGTTGAGAATTGCTGTGCCTCAAGCTTGGCAGTTTTCGCGTCAAGGGCATCAACACGACCTCTCAAAGTTGCAAGTTCCGCAGCAAATTCTTCTTGAAGTTTTCGCAAAGTCGCCAGATCTTCCTTGCTAACTTTGTCCGCTAGTCCAGCCGAAATGATTTCGTTGATTTTGTCGAGACAGGCATTTAAGCCAGCCGCAAACTCGTAGCGTGAGGTTGCTTGTTTGCCACGAAATTTGCGATCGGGATATCCTGCGATACAACCATAGCGCTCAACGAGTGATTGCAAAGCCGTAAAAGCCCAATCAGTGGGACGCACATCAGATAGCTGAGAAACAGAAGTGACATTCTGAGCAGTTGTAGTTTTGTCAATCGTGTCGCGGCTAATTTCAGCATTCAATTGAGAAATTTCAGAACTAGGGACTTTATTGATACTAGAAGTTGATGGAGTTAAACTTTCAACTTTTGGTTCGGCAGAGACTGCGATCGCACCATAGGATAGCTGCAAACTCGATAAAATCAATCCAATCTTGGCAATAGAGTAAATTTTCTTCATTTGATATTCCTCACATAGTATTTTTTAGATTGTTGTGTTATTTGGACCTACGCAAAAGAACACAATTTAGGAGCAATTCATGAATTGCTCCTACGGTGAAATAGGCGTTTCAAAGTGATTTTGCCCGAATCTCAGTTAGGCTTTCTTGATCTTCAAACTATCCAGATAGGCTTGGGGATTCTCAGGATCAAATTTTACGCCATCGAAGAATTCTTCAATACCGCGAGAAGTGCTAGTCGGAATGTCAGCAGCAGAAATACCAGCTTCCTTCGCAGCTTCGCGCCAAAGATCCTCACGGTTTACTTTTTTAATCCAATCCTTCGCCGTTGCTAAAGAATCTTTCGGCAAGAAGCCCCAACGCACACTTTCGGTAAGGAACCATAGATCATGACTTTGGTAAGGATAGGAAACGCTGCCCTTGGAATCCTTCCAATACAGAACCGCCATACTCTTGTCATCAATCTTGCGTCCATCACCCATGTCATACTTGCCCATCATCGTGTCTTCAAGAATTGAGGGGTCAACTCCAAAATAATTTTTGACAGAAACAATTTGGACAAGTTCTTTACGATTGTCGAAGTTATCGCACCACTGCTGTGCTTCCATAACTGCCTTGAGCATTGCTTTAGTTGCCTTGGGATACTTATCTACCCAATCCGATCGCATGGCTAGATATTCTTCAGGATGTGCTTTCCAAATTTCGGCGGTCAGAGCAGAAACAAAGCCGATCTTCTCTTTGACGATGCGAAATGGCCAAGGATCGCCTGTGCTGAAAGCATCCATCGTGCCAGTTTTCATGTTCGCTACTGTTTGAGCGGAAGGCACAGTCAGCAATTCAATGTCAGTGTCAGGATCGACCCCATTAGCGGCAAGCCAATAGCGAATCCAAAATTCTTGATTGGCTTTGGGGAAAGTGAATGCGGCTTTAAACTTCGCTCCCTCAGACTTGGTTTTCTCAAAGAACTCCTTTGCCTTATCGATTTTTAGAGACAATCCCTTATCTTTGTGCTTACCCGCGATCGCGATGCCATTTCCCTGTGTATTCAATTGCAGCAGTACATACATCGGAACTTTGAGATTGTCCGTGATGATTCCCTCTGACATCAAGTAAGGCATTGGCATTTGCCACTGACCGCCATCAATACCACCTGCGGAGGAACCGATTTTGGCATTGTCTCTGGCTGCACCCCAGTTGGCTTGCTTGGAGATATCGACATCAGTCAGACCATATTTAGCAAAAAAGCCCTTTTCTTTGGCAATGATCAACGGTGCGGCTTCCACAATGGGCAAATAACCAAGTTTAACTTTAGTGACTTCAGGCACCTGATTGGCTGCAATACTAATTTTTGCAGCTTGAGTTGAAGTCACTTTTGGAGTATCTTCGGGAGGGTTACCACATGCTTTGAGGAGAACTGAACCTAGAGCTGTTGCTCCTGCGGTAGCAATGAAGCGTCGCCGTGAGATGCTGTTATTGGGATTAGGCATAATTTTTCTCTTTTATATTTACGTTAGAAAAAGTGATTAATTTTTTAAGGGTTTATAAATTCAGCGCAAAGCTGCGATCGCACTTTTGTAAAATGCAAATGCAGTGCAAAGAATCTATAGAGCCAATATCAACTTTTGGAAAAAGTTAAGTTATTGATGCTAAGTAAAAATTAGAACAATTGATTGGTTGCTATTGATATCTTAGAGTTAAGTCTTGGCAGAGTAAAGTCTATTATTTTTATGTTAATAATAGACTTTACTCTATGATAATTTGCTAAAAAGTGGGAAGAGTTACTAGGTGGCTCTTCCCACTTTTTCTTAAGCAGCGATCGCAGTGGCTTTAGTTGTACCGAGAGACTCCATTACTAATTCCGCAAGATCGTTGATAAAAATTGGATGGCTATTTAAAGCAGGAACCCGATCAAAGTTGTGAATACCTGCTGCTTCAGCAACTTCACGATATTCGATATCAATCTCTTGCAAAGTTTCGATATGCTCAGAAACAAAACTAATTGGAACTACTAATAAATCTTTAATGCCACGCTTCGCAATACTTTTAATGGCTTCCTCAGTATAAGGTTGCAGCCATTCCACAGGGCCAACTCGACTTTGATAAGCGAGAGTATGAGCATTATAACGATGATAATCGCGACGTAGAGCTTGCATAATGCCATCGACGCAGTTTTCCATTTCCGATTGATATGGATCGCCATACTTGGTGACATATTTTACAGGTACACCATGAGCGCTGAAAAAAATATGCACATTTTCGGGTTCTGCAAAAGCTTGCAATTTGGCATCGATCAATTCATTCATGGCGCGGATGTAACCAGTGCGCTCGTACCAAGATTTAATCGTAATTTTTTCAATCGCTTGCAGTTCAGGATCATTTGCCCAGAGCGCATCAAGTTGCTTGATGCTAGAACCACTAGTGCTAATCGAGTATTGAGGATATAAAGGCAACACCACAAGGCGGGTGATCCCATCTTGCTTGATTTTGGCGATCGCTTCTTCGGTATAGGGATGCCAGTAGCGCATCGCGACATAAACCTTAGCTTCAACTCCATG
>JAYVVP010000094.1:0-15367 GCA_043786935.1 Pseudanabaena sp.
AGTTTGACAAATCGGTTTTCCCTGGTTCTCAAGGAGGTCCATTAGAACACGTTATTGCCGCTAAAGCGGTTGCCTTCGGAGAAGCATTGCGTCCTGAGTTTAAAACTTATTCAGGACAAGTAATCGCTAACTCTCAAGCTCTCGCATCGCAACTGCAAGAACGCGGTTTTAAACTTGTCTCCAATGGCACTGATAATCATCTGCTGCTAGTTGATTTGCGTTGTATTGGCATGACTGGTAAAGTTGCCGATTTATTAGTAAGTGGTGTGAATATCACCGCTAACAAAAATACAGTTCCATTTGATCCAGAATCGCCTTTTGTGACCAGTGGGTTGCGTCTCGGTTCACCTGCGATGACTTCGCGCGGTTTAAAGGAAGTTGACTTCCGAGAAATCGGTAATATTATTGCAGATCGCTTATTGAGTCCCGATAGCGATACGGTTCAAGCTGATTGCCTAGCAAAAGTGCAGACATTGTGCGATCGCTTCCCTCTTTATCCTGAACTTGAGTATCCAGGTATTGTCAATAGACAACCTGCGCTAGCGATTTAATCATCAAAACAAACCAGTGCCCTTAAGCACTTTTGTCCGTTCACTCAGTAAATAGTAACTACTTTATTTTGACAAAAGCATACGTAGCAAGCTTTTTTCAAAGTAAAGTAGTATGGATATATTATGGCGCGATCGCAATTTCAAAATCTCAAAGATTATCTCCGTCCTTACTGGAGTGACTTAGCTGTTGGTACAGTTGCCTTACTATTGGCAAATGTGCTTGGCACATATATTCCGTGGCTAATCAGAACCGCAGTTGACGATCTTAGTAAGCTACAAGCTGCTGATCTTAGTCATTCAATGCAATATGTATGGCTGATCATTGGTTTGTCATCGGTGATGTGGGTTATTCGGATGACATCCCGCGTCTGGATTTTTGGGATTGGGCGCAAAATTGAGTACAGCCTCAAACAACAAATTTTCGAGCATCTGCTCAAGCTTCCACCGAGTTATTTTGCCAACAATCCCGCAGGGGAGACGATCAGCATCGTCACCAGCGATGTCGAAAATATTCGCCGTCTGATGGGATTTGCGCTACTCAGCATCATCAACTCAGTGTTTGTGTACAGCTTCACCATGCCCGCAATGATTGCGATCGACCCTATGCTGACATTATTGTCAGTTTCTGTTTATCCGATCATGTTGGTGATCGTGCAAAGATTTAGTGGTCAGTTACGAGATGAACAGGTGGAAGTTCAAGAGGAACTATCAAAAGTGAGTTCTCTCTTGCAAGAAGACCTAAATGGAATGGCTTTAATTAAAACTTATGCTCAGGAACATAATGAGCGTAAAGCTTTTAATAAACTTAGCGATCGCTTATTGGATGCCAACTTAAGAATGGCTCGTAGCCGAAATATTCTCTTCCCATTACTAGGTGGAATTGCGAGTATCAGCTTTTTAGTATTGGTTTGGTTTGGTGGCGAAAAATTAGCTAATCCAGCGAATACGACTTTTAAGATTGGTGACTTGCTGACTCTAATCATTTATGTGGAGCGATTAATCTTTCCAACCGCGATTTTGGGCTTTGTAATGGTCACTTATCAACGTGGTTTGGTAAGTATCGGACGCATTCAAGGCATTCTCGATATACCGCCAGCAATCATTAATGCACCTGATGCGATCGCGCTCCGTAAGGAACAAGTCACAGGTAAAATCGAAGCGCGTGACTTGAGCTTTACTTTTCCTGATGCTAGTCAACCTGCTCTCAATCAAGTCAATTTTACAATTTATCCAGGTGAGACAGTTGCCATTTTAGGAACAATTGGTTCAGGAAAGACAACCCTAGCGAATACTTTAATGCGTCTAGTGGAAACTCCATCTAATCAATTTTTTATTGATGGCATAGATATTACAAAAATGTTGATCGAAGACTTGCGATCAATTATCTCTTTTGTACCTCAAGATAGTTTTCTATTTAGTGCGACAATGCGCGATAACATTCGCTATGGCAAGCCACAAGCCTTCGATCATGAAGTAGAAAATTTTGCAAATCAAGCTCGTATTGAGCAAGAGATTCTTAAATTCCCACAGAAGTATGACACTCTAGTGGGTGAGCGCGGCATCACGCTATCAGGTGGGCAGCGACAACGCACAGCCTTAGCGAGAGCTTTGTTAGTTGATACACCGATTTTAGTGCTCGATGATGCTCTATCTAGCGTGGACAATCAGA
Source organism: Pseudanabaena sp. (assembly GCA_043786935.1). Taxonomy (GTDB): domain Bacteria; phylum Cyanobacteriota; class Cyanobacteriia; order Pseudanabaenales; family Pseudanabaenaceae; genus Pseudanabaena. The sequence goes on from JAYVVP010000094.1 coordinate 2,221, forward strand.
CTGCCACAGGAATTTTAGACAATCTGCCTCGTAATAAAACAGTAATATTTATCACGCACAATTTATCGGCTGCCTCAACTTGCGATCGCATTATTTTGATGGATGCAGGTAAAGTCGTTCAAGTCGGTACTCATATCGAATTACTTACAGAGTCAATTCTGTATCAAAAACTCTGGAATCAGCACAAACTTGAAGCGGCTCTTGTATAGAGATTTAGCGATAACTTGTTATTAATTAAGATTAATCGAGTTTTAGACTCGTAAACACTATAGTTAGTGGTGAATGCCCAATTTCAAAAGCATCTCCACTAATTGCGATATGCCGCTACAGCAAGGATTTGAATGTTCAGGTAGTTTGTTTTGCTTGGCTAAATCATCAAGTTTTTTTGCTCTAGCGATCGCTTCCTGCGTTACCCCCCTTAGCTTCTCTGGATAATAGCATCGGGCTTTGTCGTAATTGGGAAGATGCTGTTTCAAGCGTTCTTTTGCCTTGTCTCGTGCAATAGTCGCTGAGTGATCTTGAAAATGGATAAGATACCAAAACTCAATACTGGGATTGGTAATCGCAAGATTAATTTTTTGAAGTTTAGCAATCTGAATGGCTTGACACCAGTTGGGGCGATTATTCGCGATATGTTCATCACCATCAAAGACTGCCCAAGCGGAATCTTGATCATCAAACCAAGTCTTTTCGCGTTTTTTATCTTTTCTGGCTTCCAATACGGCGTTTACGACGCTAAGCGGATCGGTTCCATCGTGTGGAAGTATCAAAACCTGTACGGTAGTGAGGCGTAGATCTTGACGAATTGCATTGAAATATTTTGGTTCTGTTTGCTTGCCTTCACAAGCAATTAGAATCTTTTTGCCAACTGTTTTCGTAGGAGCATTTCTTTTAAAGGAAAGTTTAGCCATTATCTTTGTCTTTCTCTTTTAAACTTATTGGCTCCTCATCTTCATCAGAAATAAATGGAACTGCGCCGAATCTTCCATCTAGATATGCTTTATCAATCGCTAAATCATTCCGCACTTTAAAATCGCTAAGAGAATATAGCTCTGTGCTTTGGTCAGGACGCTTCTGCGTAAACCAAATCTGATCTCGCCGCAATAAATTATTTCTCTGTAAAGTATTATCGTGGCTAGTAAAAATTAGTTGTGTTCTATGTGGATTAGTTTTAGGACTTTGAAAGATTTTTATGATCTCACGAATTATATTGGGATGTATATTTGCGCCTAGCTCATCTACTACTGCAAGACCTTCACTCCTGAGCATAAGGTATATATTGCAGGCTAAATTGAGTAATTTCCGAGTTCCTGTAGATTCCTCCTCAAACTTCCAAGCAATAATTTCGTCTTGGCTTGTCTTATGAAAAGCTTGAATATCTAGTTTATCATTTTCATTTTTTTTGATTTGAATATCATACAAACCTGTATCAAATTTAAACAAAAGCTTTTTTGCATTTTCTATTACAAATAAAAGTCTTGGATGCTCTGTATTACTTAGTGTCCACACTACATCAATAAGATGTTCGCTAGGAATCCAACTATTAGACACAGTTATTATCTCTAACCAATAAGCGAAACGTTTAACTACTTTAATTTCTAATTTTGAGAAAAGACTGGTAAAAGGCTCACGTTCATGGATATTTTTCTCAAGTTGAATATGTGAACCAGCAAAATCTGAACCATTTTTCCAATCAAACTTTTGATTTTGACTATTCCAAGTTCGAGAGTACAAAAGACGATCTCGTTTTGTAGATACTAGGGCATATTCCAGCTTTTCCGAAAGTATCCGATTACTATTCAAGACTAAAGAATAAATGTATATAGTTCCATCAAATATAGTACGAAGTTTAAAATAAGTTGGACTTTCTCTACTTTCTTTGTCAAGCTTAAAAGGAGTTAGTTCTGCTCCATAATCATAATTTCCTTCAGACATAAATCTGAGCAAATAATTAAAAGCTTTTAAGATGTTACTTTTACCTGAAGCGTTAGCACCAAAGATTGCGATAACTGGCAAAACATCAATATCCCAACCCTCAACCTGAAAAGGCAAGGCAATTTCATCATCAGACTTAACTCGACGACGACTTTCGCTATTGCTGGATTTAGCCTTGCTCTTACTCGCCGCAACAGCACTGAGCGTTTCCGCGCCCTTAATTGAGCGAAAGTTCTCTACAGTAAAGTCTAAAAGCATAATTTTTTACTCAAAAGGCAAAAATACGTGAATTATTCACGCAAATACTATTGTAGCAACCTTTGCATTGCTAGTAAGACTCCTTGAAATTTCTTTTCTATATGAGACTTTATGGATTTAGCGATCGCCATTTGATTTATTAGGATTGATAGATACGAAATTATTTCCCTTCTAAAACAGCTAATCTGAAAGATCATCATCTTCCCAAATTGTATAATTTTGCTCAAAGACCTCTTCCCAACTTAGAGCCGTGATTTCGGCTTTCTTGCCCATCTCATCCCTAGCATCCTGTTTCGCCGCCGTAAAACATTTATCCCAAATAGAATTTAAAAACTCTCTATTCAAACTTGGCATCTCTCGCTGACTTTCTGCAATCTCACGCCGCGCCGAACGAATTGAGATTACCCAACTAGCACTACGTTTTTCAGGTTGACATTTCCACTTGATGACATGCAACATCAGCCGAGTTAGCTGACTGCTTACCCCCCTCTTTTCCGATCGCCCCATTGACTCTTCTAAACTCTCTAAAAGGCTGTAGGCTTCAGTCATCTGTCCCTCTTGCAACAATTGCTTTGCTGTCACCACTGCTAGATATGGCGACTCAAATACCAGATTATCCCATGTTGTATTTGTCATGACTGCTTATATTCTTAACTGAATGAGCCAGATCTAAATCCTAGCTTAGACTACTAAACGCTATAATTGACCCGAAGCTTAAAATTTCATTTCCTAAAACTTTAATATTTTCTAACCCCTAACTCGATCAATGGTCTCTTCGCCACCCGCCAATTCAACCACAAACATCTCCTACACACCCATTACTTTTCCCCTTGCGGCTGTAGTCGGTCAGGAAGCAATTAAAACCGCTTTATTGCTAGCCGCGATCGACCCGCGTATCGGTGGCATCGCTCTTGCAGGTAGGCGTGGCACGGCTAAATCAGTTTTAGCAAGGGGTATCCATGCTTTGCTGCCTCCCATCGAAATTGCAGTAGATTCCCTCAGTAATTGCGATCCGACTAATCCTGACGAGTGGGATGATGCACTGGTTGAAGCTATGCAGGGCAAAGATCTTAGTGAAATCCAAACTAAAGTTATTCCTGCGCCATTTATCCAAATCCCTTTAGGAATAACTGAAGATCGGCTGATTGGGTCGGTGGATGTGAGTCGGTCGGTGCGTGAAGGGCAGACGGTATTTCAACCAGGGATTTTAGCAGAAGCTCATCGCGGCGTTCTCTATATCGATGAAATTAATTTACTCGATCCGCAAATTTCTAATCTGCTGCTTTCGGTTCTCTCCACAGGTTACAACCAAGTCGAACGCGAAGGCATTAGTTATCAGCATCCTTGTCAACCTTTGTTAATCGCTACCTATAACCCTGAAGAAGGTATATTAGGTGAACATCTCATGGATCGGGTTGCGATCAATCTGTCTGCTGATGGAGTTCTATCTCTCGATCAACGAGTGGAAGCTGTGGATATGGTTTTAGGCTATGCCAATTCCCCTGAAGCATTTTTGAGTAGCTATGAATCGGATATAGATGACTTGCGAACGCAGATTATTTTGGCGCGAGAATGGCTAAGGGATGTCACGATTTCGAGAGCGCAGATTCAATATCTGGTTGCCGAAGCGGTGCGTGGTGGAGTACAAGGACATCGGGCTGAATTATTTGCTTTGCGGGTAGCTAAGGCAGCAGCGGCGCTAGAAAGTCGGACTCAAGTTAATGCAGACGATCTACGTCAGGCTGTGGAACTAGTAATTGTGCCGCGATCTCCTTTACAACCAGACCAACAACAACCTGATCAACAACAGCAGCAAGCGCCACCGCCGCCGCCTCAAAATCAGGATAGCGATGAACAGGAACAAGATGAAAATCAAGAGGAACAGGAAACCGAACCTGAGCAAGAGAATGAAGCGCCTGAAATTCCTGAAGAATTTGTCTTCGATCCTGAAGGGGTGATTCTCGATCCTGAAGTTCTATTTTTTGCTCAGTCTATGCAAAAGCAAGGGCGATCGGGTACGCGCAATGTGATTTATTCGCAAGAACGAGGACGCTATATCAAGCCAGTTTTGCCTCAAGGAAAAAGCGATCGCATTGCTGTAGATGCTACACTTCGCGCTGCTGCTCCTTATCAAAAGGCGAGAAGACTGCGCCAACCACATCGTAAAGTCATTGTTGAAGATGTGGATATTCGCGCCAAAAAGTTAGCTCGTAAGGCAGGAGCGCTAACGATATTCTTGGTTGATGCTTCTGGATCGATGGCGCTCAATAGAATGCAATCAGCCAAGGGAGCAGCTTTACGGATGCTAACTGATAGTTATCAAAACCGTGATCAAATTTCTCTAATTCCGTTTCGAGGTGAAAAAGCCGATGTACTTTTGCCGCCCACTCGTTCGATTGAGGCTGCCCGTCGTCGTTTGGATACGATGCCATGTGGTGGTGGCTCTCCTCTCGCTCACGGATTGACTCAAGCTGTGCGAGTAGCAATGAATGCTAGACAGTCAGGTGACGTTGGCTCAGTGACAATTGTGGCAATTACGGATGGACGTGGCAATATTCCATTAGCAAGATCGATGGGTGAGCCAATTGATCCAGAGAATAAGCCTGATATAAAAGCGGAATTGATAGATATCTGTCGCAAAGTGCGGGCGCTGAATTTAGGGCTTTTGGTAATTGATACCGAAAACAAATTTGTTTCGACTGGATTTGCGAAAGAACTCGCCGCCGCAGGTGGTGGGAAGTATTACCATTTGCCTAAAGCAACTGATCAAGCGATCGCCAATGTCGCCCTCAGTGCGATCGCTGATCTCCGCAGTTAGTTGTCATCAGCACGCCTTGCATACAAATAATTATTTTTTAAATTTTTTAAATTGACACGAAAAAAGAAATTCGCCATATTTTTTGGGTTGTTACTAGGGATTTGTATAGCGATCGCCAGTTATTTTCTCTATTGCCCAAGTCCAACTACAGGCTTGTTTCCACCTGCACTTAATACAAAAACTCGCACGATTTATTTTGTTCAACATGATTGGCATTCAGGGCTAGCATGGGAACAGCAGGGTTCAGAATCTTTTGGAGTAAAGCAATGGCAAGATGCCCCTTACGTAGAAGTTGGCTGGGGCGATCGCCAATTTTATTTTGCAGGCGACAAATCAATTCTTTCAATACTTCGGGCTGCTTTCATTCCATCACCAAGCGTGATCCATGTAGTAAGTCTTGCGGAATCTCCTAAAAAGTTTTTCCAATTTCCAGTCATTAAAATAGAACTTTCCGAAGTTGGATTTCAAAATTTATTTGCATATGTTAAAGCGACCTTTCAGCAGAATGGAAAGGGTGATCGCTTACCTGCGATCAGCAAAGGACAATATGGTGTAAGCAGTTTTTACGACGCTGTGCCAAAGTATTTTTCAGGATTTAATTGCAATACATGGGCTGCCGAAGCTTTGCGAACTGCTGGTATATCAGTTTGTCCTAATCGTGCAATTCTAGCCAAAAATCTTGCTGATCAACTCCAACAATTGCTTAACTCTAAAAGCAATTCATGAATCGCACTTACGAGATTTCTTGTAATACTGATCGCAAAGTTTCTGCCATTTGAAAATTATTTTGCTGTTCATGAAGTTGAATTGCTAACCGAAAAGAAGCGATCGCTTCTTGAAAATATCCCACTTTCATCAACACAACTCCTAAATTTTGATGTGCTTCTGCATAGTTTGGTTCGAGAGAAAGTGCCTTTTGATAAGCAGTGATCGCTTCAGTAAAACGCCCTGAAGTTTTGAGCGCAAGTCCTAGATTAAAATGTCCTTGTGCAAAATCTGATGCAATTTTGGTAATTATTTCAAAGCAAGCGATCGCATCTTTTTGATTAGATTCATTTTGATAGATATTGCCCAAATTTAGATAAGCCGAAAGCTTAACAATCTCTGGAACATCTAAAGCGATCGCTTGTTTATAAGCATCTTTAGCTAATTCTAAATCACCATTTTGTTTATAGGCAATTCCCAAATGGTAATGCAGTTCGCAGCAAATTAAACTTTGCTGATTCTTAGTGTCTACTAATGTCAATCCTTTTTGTAATAATTCAATACCGAAACTACTATTATCTTGAGTACTAATATACAAAGCTCCCAACTTATTAAGCATATAGACATCTTCTGGAAATACTTCTAGATGCTTATGCATCAATCGCTTTGCAAATTCGTGCTTCTGCTTGAGATTAATTTCATTATCTGTATAGCCATAGTGCCGTAAGGTTAGAATCTCTACATTTAAAACTTGCCAATCTGGTTCTACTGCTTGTAAAGATGTCACACTGCAATCAATTGATTCGTGATAAATACCAGTAAATGTGATCGCAAGATGATTGCGAAATAGTCGTAACACTAGCGAATAAGGAGCTTGCCTTGCCCCAACTTCATTCCTTAAAAGATTAGCTGCTAAACAATCTGATCGCTGCATAATTGCTTGCAAAGTCGCGATCGCCTTCTGCTCTAAAACTTCATCAGCATCAATGATTAAGATCCATTTACCTTTAGCCTGCGCGATCGCATAGTTTCGAGCCTGTGAAAAATCATCGCGCCATTCAAAATTAAATACTCGTGCTTGATATTTTTTGGCAATCATAATTGTGCGATCGCTAGATCCAGTATCCACAACAATAATTTCATCAGCAAGCGATCGCAAACTATCCAAGCATTGCGGTAATCTTTGCTCTTCGTTTTTAACAATCAAACAAGCACTCAACCAAATTGGAGAAGGCGATTTAGCGAATCCTTTTTGGTTAGGTTTAGCTGTTTTAGCGCGGGACATTGAGAATCTCGATAGTTATTTACTAAGCTTATTCCGTTCTAAATCAAATCGATAAGCTTGAAATCCAGTGAAGTTTGCTCTTTTTTCAGAATTAGCAAGTGACATTGCTACATGCTCAAAGGGAGATAGGTGAGCAGGTTTAGAAGTTAATAGGCGATCATGTAGTTTCACATCATCGCCAAGACTCCGCATCCCATCATGATTGAGATAGCTGACCCTCGCACAGCGTCCTACCGCCACTTTGATCAATTCATTAATATCGCTAATTTCGTCAATATCGTCTTGTTTAATTAGCGGTAAATGCCATTCCCCTGAGTTTAATTGCTGTGGTTGACTAGCATCATAGGCAGCTTTCATTTTATGCGCTAAAGCTTGGATTTCAGGCTGTGCATCAGGATGACAGCGTTGCTCAAAAAAGTTTTGATATTCTGTGCCTGAACAAATCACCGTAATCGTTGAAAAAGGTTCCAAAAGACGATTGACAACTTGTTTATGGATGCCAATTTCTATTAATCGCCGCGCATGACGAATCGCATCAAATCTAGCCTCTTGCCATACTGCCGATGCGGCTCTGATCTCATCTTCAGTAACTTCTGTTTGCGCGCACATTCCCTTTTGATTTTTACCCCAATGCAATGGATAGACTTCTTGACTCTCGACGAGTTTGATCATCTTCTCAACAGGAATGGCGCGACTGCTGCTACTATTTTTGCTCAGCATTCGATGGGTCATAAATTCGGAATGGATCATCCGATGGTATGTCAATACAAATGTCGTTAGGCGATCGCCTGTTGAGTTAATGCTGTCAGCGATAATTGCGGCTTGGGGTTGAAACATGATGCTTAATTCTTAATTCATATTAGATTGTAGTCTTGATTGGCTTTGAGGTATAGCGATTAGCGGTTATCAGTTAGCCTTTTGAAGGACTTGTAAGACTTGACAGGCTAGTGAAAAATTGGCGGAATTCTAAACATTTTTGTTGAAAGATAGGTTTAATCATCCATAGCAAAAAAGCGATCGCGACAAAATTAGCGGACTCACTGGTAGACAATCCAAAAGTTTCTTTGAGATAAACCGACATGATCAGCGAAGAAATCTCTGGATTGCTGATATAGGTTTGAATAAATGAAAAAGTATGATTAAGACAACTATTTGCGGCATCCTATTTTGGTAAAAGCGTTGTAAACATCTAAAACTTTATTAGTCGTAAGCATAGTGACAGATCTTTGAGAAAAATTCTACGATTTTTTTGCATATGTACCATGCTTTGGTATGATTAGATTCCACGTGATGAAACAGGCAAATTCTAATTGAATTTTCTTGTAAAGTTAAGTGAGGAGAGATGGCCGAGTGGTTGAAGGCGCAGCACTGGAAATGCTGTTTAGGGGCAACTTTAACGAGGGTTCGAATCCCTCTCTCTCCGTAATCAGATTAGACTAGAAAGTAGAGATGGCGTTTGACGTTACCTCTACTTTTTTGGCGATTGCTATAGTAAAGCGTAGAGGAACATAATTAAGGACGTGTTTACATGATTTTCTATACTCCGCCTTGGCTGCTAAAAAATGGGCTGCTAATGACTCTTTATACCGCTTTACGATTAAGCCGAAAGTGGGAAAACTTCACAGTCGAAACAGAACCTCTTTATCAAGAGCATATTTTTATAGGTGCAAATGGAGTTCCTATCTTTGGCAAATATGCAATTCCCCCAAATGCAAAAGGAACAATAGTTGGAACCTATGGAATTACAGGGGATTTAGATAATCAATGGTTCCTTAAAATTCTTGGTCGCAAGGCAATTGCTAGAGGATATGCAGTCGTTTTATTTGATTGGCGGGCGCATGGTAGAACAGCTGAGCTTTCACCAGCTTTCACCTCAGACGGGCTTTATGAAGGCGAGGATTTTATACGTATCGCTAATACTGCCAAACAATTGGGATGTCCTGCACCATTTTGGCTAACGGGATATTCTCTCGGTGGTCAGTTAGCTTTATGGGGAATTAAGGCTGGAGAAGAAATCGCTGATTGGGGTAGTGATTTAGAAATTACGTCTGCTGACATCGCAGGTGGAGCCGTAATTTGCCCAAGCTTAGACTCGAATCGATCGCTTACTTATTTAGTTAAAGATGATTTGGGTAAATTTTTAGAAAAGTCGATCGCCCGCGAACTCAAGAAGCTAGCGAGACGGATGGCAAAATATCATCCTGAAGCAATTGATAGCAATGCTGTTGAACGCGCTAACAGCATTTGGGGCTTTGATAATGAGTTAACGATTGCCAAATTAGGCTTTGCTTCCGTAGAAGAATATTATGAGGCAAGTTGTCCCTTATATTTTATGTCACGTCTCCAAAAACCAACTTTAATTCTTTATGCAAATGATGATCCGATGTTCGCTCCATCTATTGTTACAGACTTAAAAAAGATTGCTAAAGAGAACTCTGCAATTAAACTAATGCTTACAGAACATGGTGGTCATGTCGGTTATGTCAGCAGTAAAAAATGTCAAAATCAATATCGCGATCGCGATCGATGGTGGGCATGGAATCGTATCTTTGAATGGATTGAATCTTTGACATAAAGAGACGATCGCTATTGGTCTAAAAGCTTGGCTTGGGTGGCGTTTGTTGCCATCCAAGCTTTTAGGCTAAGAATTTAAAGTTTTTGTTGTATTTTGTTGATTAGTTGGCTGACTAACCAAATCAACAAATCGTTTTGATTGCGAAAAAATGCGATAGTTTTCTAAATCTATATCGGGGAAATCATTCTCAATGTTCTTCATTTTAATTAAGCTATAATCCGTATCTTCGTCAAAAATCGCTAATGTGACATTCAAAACATCAAGGAAATTAATAAAAGCACGACATTCTATTTCATCATAAGAACTGTAAAACTTAATTAATTCAGCAATATAACCTTCTAAGTGCAAGCGACTATTGGGAAAGACTAGAACAATTTTTAGTAATAGAATCACAGGGTTGAGAAAGTTATTACTCTCTAAAGATAATTGTAGAAATACAGAAGGGTTACGACGTTCATTTAATAAGAGATATTGCAAAACCCGATTACAAGTTACATGCAATAAACTAAGGGTCATTTTTTGCTCATCTTGATGCCTTTGAAAATGATTTAATTTTTGTACTACTGTCAATCGCATGACTTCAGGGACTTCTAAATCATCTCGTGAGATACCTAAATATCCGAGCAGATTTTCCTTGAACTCTAAGAAAGTCATATGACGAATTTGTTGACAGAAATTTTTTGCAACATTTCTAAAATTCTCATTCCCCTGCTTATTCAAAACTCTTTTCATTAAAATAAGCACACCATCTCCTAAAGTAGTAGGGTTTTGACGCTGTGGATTAGCACCTGACCTCGTGTCGATCCGAGACGTATACATAGCTAAATCGAACTTGAATTGTTTTTTCATTTTTCGAGATAGCGTTTCTGCGTATTGACGTTGTTCAGGTGGTTTGTTTAGATCGGTATATTCTGAAGTTAATAAATAGGAAGAAAAACGCTCACTCCAATTATGATAATTTTTGCTTACTCCTGCTCGCCCTGAGAGCGATTGCAAAGTTTTATATTCTTCAGATTGAATAAAGTTTTGTAACCATTGCCTTAGCTTTTTTAATTTATGAATTCGTGTAGGGATACGAATGGAATTCAACAAAAAAAGTTCAACTAACTGCTGACAAGCCTTTATATTCCCGTTGATTGCCCAATTATTATTGAGAATATAGCAACAGCGTAGGAGTGTATGTTTAAACTCATCCTCTTTGTCATGAAATATAATTTCACCTAAAGCATAATAAGCTTTAACATTACTAATCTCTTCATAACGAATAAATAATCTATTAAATTGATTTAAAATTTCTTCAGATTTATAATGTCTGCTTATTTCTAGAAAGAAATCAAAAATATATTGCTGGGCTTTATCAATGCTGCCCAGGGTTATATCTGTAACTTGTTCAGGAAATTGTTCGGATTGATATTGATTGGATAACTGCGCCATATTAATATTCTCCAGTGCCACAGTAAAAACTCTTAAAGGTTGGATTTGATTAAATTATACTAATCAACTTAAAAATCTGACTCAAAAATCTACTTTATTATTTTGGAGTAATCTCTTTAAAAATTTTCAGTAATGTCTCAGAGAAAGTCGCTGTACAGAGATCAATAGTATATTTTAAGATATAAGATCTTGAGTGTAGCTGTAGCAAGAACTACCAACACCAGTTTTGGCGATTTAATCTATCCTAAGCTATTATAAAAAACTAATCACACTGTATAAGCCACATACCTTAGATTCTAAATATTAAGCTTTAATTTTAATAATTGCAAATTAATTTTGTATTGAAACAACATAAAAAAACAGTTAAGCCGTTGATCTACTTATGCTCCCTATGTCTTTAGTTTGAAAAAGTCTAATGAGTTTTGCCAAATAGGCTGCATAAAAGCTGTATAACTAGTGCTTGAGATAACCTAAGAATTAAGATGCCAGCTTTTAGAATTTTTGATAACGATATCGATTTTGAAACCCTTCAAGAATATCTCGGTTGTGAAGCGATCGCGGTTGATACTGAAACTATGGGTTTAATTCCTAGGCGCGATCGCTTGTGCTTGATTCAAATTAGCAGTGATCAGGAAATCGTCAGCATAGTCCGAATTGCACAAGGTATTAAAGAAGCGCCAAATCTTAAGTTTTTATTTGAAGCGCCCGATGTCACCAAAGTTTTTCATTTTGCTCGGTTTGATGTAGGGATGCTCGAAGCCCATCTCAGTATTGCCACCCACCCGATTTTTTGCACCAAAATTGCTAGCAAACTCGCCAGAACCTATACCGATAAGCATGGGTTAAAAGAAGTAGTACGCGAACTCGAAAAAATTGAACTTGATAAAACTTCTCAGTCTTCTGACTGGGGCAATGCCCAAGTGCTGTCGGAGGAGCAGTTAAAATATGCTGCTAATGACGTGAAACATTTGTTACCTGTGTATCGAAAACTAATTGATATGCTAATTCGTGAAAATCGCTATGATCTTGCCAAAGCTTGTTTTGCCCATATTCCAACGCTTGTGTATTTAGATTTGTTAGGGTATGCGGATGTCTTCGCCCATTAAAGGATTTCGAGCAAGTTTTTTAGATGCGATCGCTGACCCTTTTTATATACCTGAGTCTGATTGTATCCGCTACTTTCCTGATGGATTACTAGTAGTTGAGCATGGCAAAGTAAAGGCTTTAGGCAACTATGAACAGATCCATTCTCAATATGCTGACATTCCCATTACCCATTATCCTGATCGCTTAATTGTCTCAGGATTTATCGATACGCATATTCATTTTCCTCAGATGGAAATGATTGCTTCTTATGGAGAGCAGTTATTGGAGTGGTTGAGTACTTATACATTTCCGACAGAACGGAAGTTTGCTGATCGTAACTATGCTCTGGAAATTGCTTCGCTATTTCTTGATGAGTTATTACGAAATGGAACTACTACAGCCTTAGTATTTACGGCGGTCTTTTCACAATCGACAGATGCTTTTTTTGAGGAAGCACAACGACGCAATTTACGAATGATTGCAGGTAAGGTGATGATGGATCGCCATGGCCCAGATTTTTTGTTAGACACTGCAACATCTTCTTATTTAGAAACTAAGCAATTAATTGAGAAATGGCATAAGCGCGATCGCTTACTTTATGCAGTTACACCGCGCTTTGCGATTACATCAACACCAGAGCAATTGACAAATGCAGGTAAGCTTTTAGCTGAGTTTCCTGACGTATATTTGCACACACATCTTTCCGAAAATGTCGATGAGGTGCAAGCTGTCGCTGACTTTTTTCCTGAAAGTGAAGATTATCTGGATGTTTATGATCGGGCAGGTTTAGTGGGCGAGAGGTCGATCTTTGCTCATGGAGTACAACTCAGCGATCGCGAGTTTGCAAGATTATCGGAAGCAAAATCAGCGATCGCTTTTTGTCCAACTTCTAATCTGTTTTTGGGTAGTGGGCTTTTTAAATTAGAGAAGGCAAAATCGCTAGACACGCCCATAAAAGTGGGATTAGGAACTGATGTTGGGGCGGGTACGAGTTTTTCGATCTTACGCACAGCTAGTGCCGCTTATCAAGTAGCGCAGTTGCGATCGCAAA
>JAYVVP010000095.1:0-15364 GCA_043786935.1 Pseudanabaena sp.
AAAATTTATTCGATCAAACTAAAATAGCGGAAAATTTTCGTTCGATGGAAAGTATCTTTCCTAGTAAGCCAATCTCTAAGTCATCTAATCCTTATAAACTAAAGGAAAATATTCGCGAACTAAATGTTTCCTATAAATTCGGAAGCAAAAATTATCAAATGGATGAGATGCTTGATCGCACTTTCACAACTGGTCTTTTGGTGCTAAAAAATGACGCGATTGTTTATGAGCAATACTTTCGAGGAAACTCTGCAACTGCTCGTAATACATCTTGGTCAATGGCAAAATCATTTATATCTGCTCTCATTGGGATTGCGATCGCTGAAGGAAAGATCAATAGTGTAAACGATCCAATTACTAAGTATGTTCCTGAACTGATTAATTCAGGCTATAACAACGTCCCTATCAAACATATTCTGCAAATGTCTTCAGGCGTTCGCTTTAATGAAGGTTATTCCAACCCGAAATCTGATATCAATCAACTTATGTCTAAGCTATTTCTCTATATCCGTCCAATGGATCGAGTTATTTCCAACTTCCCTTCAGTAGAAACTTCTGGCAAAAAATTTAATTATATGAGTTTGGATTCGCATGTATTAGGATTATTGCTTAGACGTGTAACAGGGAGAAGTATCACCGATTATTTTCAAGAAAACCTATGGCAACCTCTCGGCGCAGAATCTGACGCATCTTGGGTGACTGATCTTTATGGCGCTGAAATTACTTTTTGCGGTCTCAATGCCACGCTTCGAGACTACGCAAAATTTGGATTGCTTTATCTACACGAAGGTAAACTGAATGGCAAGCAAATTTTATCTGAACAATGGGTAAAAGAATCGATAACTCCAGATCGTCCTGATTTACAGGCTGGTAACACTGATGAAAAAGAATATGGTGGTTTTGGCTATCAATATCAGTGGTGGATTCCACCTAATAGCGATGGAGATTTTGCAGCAATGGGGCATCGTGGACAATTTATCTATGTCAGTCCTAAGCATCAAGTAGTGATTGTTAAGACTAGTGCAGCGGAAAAATCTTTGACTACGGAAATAAGATTAGAAACAATAGCACTCTTTCGAGCGATCGCTATTGAAGCATTTTAGAGAGGCGATCGCTGTGTTAAAAATTTGCTGCCTTGAAAAATATATATATTGATAGTCGAAAGTTTAGTTTTTTGGGGAAGCAATTATGAGTATATTTTTGCAAACACTTGCCAATGCAAATGTAATTTACGTCAGTCAAAAGTTTGAAATAGCAGAAATATTTGGCTTTGAAACTTGCAACCTTTACTTAATCAAAACAGATAATGGTCAGCAGTTTGGGTATTGCGCTGAGCCAAAGCTAGGATTTGGTGATGCCATAATGCGTCAGTTTTTAGGACATTGACGAATTTTTAATATTGTCGGAACAGATATGGATAATAAACAAGTTTTTCGCGCTCATCATCCTTTTCGTTGGTTTTTTCAACGTCTTGATGTTTCTGGTGCAGGCGATCGCGCTGTGGGAAGCTTGCAACAAAGATTTGCATGGTTTAACAAAAAATTTGATTTTCTTGACACCAGAGGCAGAGTAGTGTCGATCCTAGTCGCGAAGTTGGAATCTATATAGAACCAAAAGATTGGAATACGCTGATTGCCGATCCTGATGTATTAGTGATTGATACGCGCAATGTTTATGAAGTAGATTTTGGGACTTTTCAAGGGGCGATCGATCCGAACTTAGATTTCTTTTATGAGTTCCCTAAATATGTAGAAGAGAATCTCAAATCTAATAAACAGCAAAAGATTGCGATGTTTTGTACAGGCGGTATTCGTTGCGAGAAAGCTAGTGCCTATATGCTATCTCAAGGTTTTAATGAGGTCTATCACCTCAAAGGCGGCATTCTCAAATATTTAGCAGAAGTTCCAAATGAGCAAAGTCTTTGGCAAGGAGAATGCTTTGTATTTGATGATCGTATTGTTACTACAGGCTAAAATCAAGCTGAGCATAGTAAATTTTTGCTTTTGTAAGTAGCTAAGCATGAAGAACTCAAAATAGGAGGTTTAGGCGGAACTACACCGATGAGATTGAGCAAATTTATGATCGCGCCGCATCACTGCGTCATATTTCCCAAAAAACACTTCAAACACAACTATCAGAAACTTATAACCAATTGACTAGACGAGGCTGAGGCTGGCTCAATTCCATCTATACCTACACCAATCTCACTGAGCAATTCTTGCGCTGCAACTAGCATTTCAGGCTCAAGATTTTTTAAATCTTCACGGGTGCTGAGATAAGTTTTGAGCGCGGTCATTGGGTCGAGTACCTCAACAGTACTGAGATCGGGCAATCTGCTCCGTAAGTTCTGAATAACAACTTCAGGAATGAGCGCATAATTATGCGCGACCGCCATTGCCTCATGTAATAAGCGATCGTCGATTTGCGCTAACTGCTCAGCTTTGACTTTGTATATTAAGCGGGCGATCGCCTGATCGATTTTCCCTTTCTGAATTGCTTTTAATAACTTCGCTTGCGGATCGTCAGATTGTGTCACATCCACTTCTATCGTCCGAAAAGCGCGTGTGGGAATTGGACAAAACTCAAACTTCACATTCCCCTTCTCAACTTCTAACCAGCAATATCCTTTCGCTTCATTCTCTTCCCCAAAATCCACGCGCTCTATACTGCCTGGGTAAACCACAAGTGGCTGAGTCGCCAGAATCTGATGACGATGAACATGACCTAGCGCCACGTAGTCAAACGCCTCACGAGTCAACATCGACAATGGAATAGTGAAACCCTTCCCAGCCGCTAAAAATCTCTCTGCTCCGTAAGTTGCCGTATCTACCATCACATGAGCAACTAGAATAGTCGGCAATTGCGGATCAAGTTGGCGGATCTCTCCTTCTAAAACGACCTGTAAGCGATCAATCAGAAATTGACTCACTTCAGTCATTGAAAAGCCTTCAGTCTCTGACTTAGTAAGCAAAGTTGATCGCGTAATCCAAGGCAACGTAATGATTTGAATATCTCCTGCGCCTGTAGAAATGCGATATGTAGCGATCGTATCTCCCACTGTAAAATTTGGCACAGCTAAACTGCGATAAATAGCAAGACTCGCACCACCGACTCCCTGCGAATGTTGATCATGATTGCCCACCAATAAAACAGTTGGAATCCCTGCATCAGCAAGGCGGCGAAATTGTCGCGCAAAAGCTTGCTGCACAAGTGGTGGCGGCGTAGCATCAGGAAAGGCATCACCCCCAAACAGAACTAAATCGGCTGGCTCATTCACAGCACGGTCAATACAAATCGTTAGCGCTGCCACAAAGTCTTCCAGACGAGTATTTAAACCAGTTTGTGGATTGATTTTGCCATGAGTAGTACTACCAAGATGGATATCTGAGAGATGCAGAACTTTAATAGCCATAATATTTCTCGCAGAGCAAAAACGAGTAAGCCTTTTGTTAACTACTAGATAGGAAAGAAAATTAAGCAGCAATAGCTGTATGTTCTAAATCTTGATATCTTCCGCGAATTTGTACATACTCATCTTCCAACAAAAAATCCTTCACTTTTTCATAATCTCGCTCGCAATAGACTACTTTATAACCTTCAGTTGGATCGTAAACTTTATAGCTACCATCTTCATCTCCCACTAACATCAACACATAAGGCAGATCAGAAGTTGGATCAACCCACATTTCAATAAACTTCCAATTAGATAACTTCGCTTGGTTTTGTACGCGAAATGACATGATATTCATCCTTAATAATTTTCATTTCTGCAAAATGTAATGGTAATTGATTCCCATTTATATCGATTCTATAGCCAATTGCAAGATCAAAATACATGCCAAAGCGTTCATGACCTCTTACAGCACCTATGAATTGACCACTCTCAAACAAAGCCTGCGTAACTTTAAGTAAAGTTTGTCTGTCATTAAAGACATGAGCTTTACCGTCTTCCTTTAACTGTTTTAACATTTGTGGAGTATCTGGCAAATGTTTCTGTACATGTCTTGCTGCTAGATTTATTCCTCTCGGTGGTCGGCGATCTTTCTCATCCTTTTTCTCATCCTCTGGTGGCATAATCGTTTTTACAATTTTTCTTCGCAAACCCAACGCCAGAGAGGATGACTTTTTCCTTTGTCCTTAATCCTTTTTACTTGATTAATCAGCGATCGCCTTTCTCTTTGATTAACTCCCCACAAAATAATTGAACTCTGCCAAACCAATGTCGCCAGAGTCATCGCTACACATAACCCCAAACCCAACATCGGCAAACGGTTAAAAGTTAAAGTCATGCGAACTGCTGCCCATGTAAAAGAAGCGATCCATAACTCGATATCTGATCGCAAAGCCCAAATACTTACAGTACCAACTGTCAACCAAAGAACTCCATCAAATATCCAGCGTGAATAAGTCTGAACTTCGATCAGACGTTGCACTTGACGCTCTAGAAGTTGAGCAGAAATTTGCTCAGCAATTGGATCAGAGACAATATTGATATCTTCATCGTTCATAACTTAGCCTAGTCTTTAGTGTAAACATTCTTTGATTAAAGAAAAGCTCCCTAATGGGAGTTTTTCTTTAAATTAGTTTGCCTCTAGTGGAGGTTGGCTAGGTGTAGAAGTTTGGCGACTGCGCCACCAAGCGAGCAAAATACCAGCGTTGAAAATGCTGGAATAAACTCCAGATAAAAATCCGATAATCAATGCAAGCGCGAAAAATCTTAGAGTCGCACCACCAAACAAGAAAATGGCGACAAGTGGCAAAGTTGCGGTGAGCGTAGTATTGATTGATCGCGTCAGAGTTTGATTGACTGAGGCATTGACTAAATTATTAAAACTAGTCGCTCCAGCATCAAGTTTCACATTTTCACGGATGCGATCATAAATTACTACCGTGTCATTGACTGAAAAGCCGCAGATAGTCAACATGGCTACAATAAACAAACTGTCAATCTCGACACCAAAAACTAACCCAAGAACAGAAAATACACCTGCTGTAACGAGAATATCGTGAAATAAAGCAATGATTGCAAAGACTGCGTAATCTGGCTTAAACCGAAATGCTAAATAAATGGCAATGCCTGCAAAAGACAAGAAAAGGGCAAGCAACCCATTACTGAGCGCCTGCTGCCCAATCGCGGGTCCCACTTCATCGATCTGTGACTTTTTAGGATCGACTTCACCATATTGCTTTAGAGACTCTGTTAGCACTCCCTTCAACTTTTCACGCTCTTCAGTTGAAAGATGCGATGTACGTACTGATATGCCTTTGAGGTCTTTGCCTTCTACTGATTGAACAACGCTATTGGTAAAACCTTTGCTTTCTACGGCTTGACGCACGACCGCGATATCAATTGGTTTGCCGCAATTGCCATTATTGCAAACTAAACCTAGCGTGACACTAGACCCCCCTGTAAAATCAATTCCCAATCGCAAAGGTGAACCTAATTGCTGAAAAGAGAAAACCATAGCCACGATACCAGCCAAAATCACTGCTGTTGAAATCGTGATGTAAAGTCGAGCATTTTTAATTACATCTAATCTCATAAAATCGCACCACTTGTATTATTTTTAGGATTGTCTTTTTTGCTATCGTTTGATTTGTCTTCAGGATCTAATTCTGCATCAACCTTCAGCATGGAGATTTTGCCAAAAGCCTTTACTCCATAATATTCTGGCTTACGAAAGTTCGGATTACTAATCATGGCAAGCATTAGCGATCGGCTCAGGGTAACTGCTGTAAATATACTGACTAGCACGCCCACGCCCAGAGTGACCGCAAATCCTTTTACAAATCCTGAACCAAGCCAAAATAAGGCGAAGCAAGAAATCAGAGTAGTGACATGACTATCGAGAATGCTTGACCATGCACGATAAAAACCTGCTTCCACTGACTTATAAAGTGTCCGTCCAGCATTTAATTCTTCTTTAGTCCGTTCAAAAATCAGCACGTTAGCATCAACTGCGATACCGATACTGAGGATAAAGCCAGCAATACCAGGTAAGGTCAGCACCACACCCAAGACACTAAAAGAAGCAAAGGTAATCACTGCGTAAGTAATCAGGGCAATATCAGCAACCACACCCAAGATGCGGTAGTAAAGCACCATGAAAACTAAAACCAGCAATAATCCTGCCACCCCAGCATAAATACTACTGAGAATGCTCTCTGCACCGAGGCTTGCACCAACTGTACGGTTTTCGACAATTTCAACAGGCACAGGTAAAGCTCCTGCGCGTAACTGTAAAGCTAATTCGGTAGCTGAGTCTAAAGTAAAGTTGCCAGTAATGACCGCCCGTCCACCTGTAATACCTTTACCTTGAAATTCGGGTCCAACCGATGGAGAGCTAATTAATTTATCATCCAAGAAAATCCCTAAAACACGTCCTGTTCCACCGATTTCAGCGGTAGTTTTAGCAAATAGATCGCCGCCTTTGTCATCAAAAGTCAGGGCAACTTGCCAAGAGTTAGGTCCATTACCAGTAGGCGATGCGACCGCGTCTTTGAGCATATTCCCTGTAAAACCTGTACGCTCAAAAATTCCTTTAAGTGCTTCGATACTCTTTTTGTACTCTGCCTCATTATCAGCGATCGCCTTTTGATCGTTACTAGTTTTAAGAATTTCGCGCTGAACCGTCGCCGCCTGTAGAATCTGCAATCTTGCCCTTAACTCGCTTTCAGTACCTTTTTTTTGCTTGCGAAAATCAAGCTGAGCAGTTGTTCCGATCACACGCTCGGCTTGAGCAGGATCATTAACCCCTGGCAACTGGACAACTAGTTGATTATTACCCGTTAATAAAATCGTGGCTTCGGAAACCCCTAAGCCATTAATACGCTGCTCTACCACAAACTTGGTAGTTTCCATGATGCGTGGCGTGATTTCGTTGATTCCTTGCTCGGGATTGATTTTCGCTTGAAGTGTAAGCTGTGCACCACCTCGTAGATCCAGACCCAACTTAGGCGGATGACTGACGATCAGATACACAGCCCCTAATAAGATTGCCAATACAAAGGCAAGCAGGCGGCTTTGTTTACCCATATTTTTTTAGAGCTTTTTGGTATAGCCAGAGTGAATTGAGGAAATTTTTGACATCTGTCATCATAACTTACTACCTATAGTTATTCTTATGACAGAGTTTTCGCTGCTTTGTTTTACTTCTTAGTTTTGCTTCTTTGTAATACAGCCTACGCAAATTGTTGCGACTAAACGGTAAACTCTATCAAAGCTAAAATTTAGGTTAGATTTGTAAGATCTTGGATCAAGCGAGTCTTTCCAAAGACTGGCTAAATTATTATATTGATCTCTTTTTTGGAGCAAACTGACTGTGACTATTTACGTTGGAAATTTGTCTTATGAAGCTGCTAAAGACGATTTGTCAAGCGTCTTTTCAGATTATGGCACTGTAAAGCGTGTGCAATTGCCTACCGATCAAGAAACAGGTCGGGTTCGGGGCTTCGCCTTTGTGGATATGGAGGACGATGCTCAAGAAGAAGCGGCGATCGCGGCGCTGAATGAAGCTGAATGGATGGGGCGAACCCTGCGCGTTAATAAGGCTAAGCCTCGTGCTGAACGTACTAACGATCGCCCTAGAGGTCGAGATTACGCCTAATTAATGAAATCCTAATTGATTAGAGATAGTAAATGCGGCCCAAACCTTTGCATTTACTATCTGGATTTTAATTTTAGATTTAAAAAATCAAACTCCATAATCTATCTAGATATATCTAGCTTTTGATATGCTGAATAATAACTGACTGCAAATTTACAAACAACTATGCCTAGATCGCAACGTAATGACAACTTCGTCGATCAAACCTTTACCGTTATTGCTGACACGATTTTAAAACTCTTCCCTGCCAGTCAGAAAGAAAAAGAAGCGTTCGCCTACTATCGAGATGGGATGTCTGCTCAAGGCGATGGCGAATATGCTGAAGCCTTGGCTAACTACGAAGAAGCGCTTAAACTTGAGGAAAATTCCTACGATCGCAGCTATGTTTACTACAACATGGGTTTGATTCATGCCAGTAATGGTGATCATAACAAAGCTCTTGAATTGTATGAACAAGCGATCGAGCTAAATCCACGGATGCCCCAAGCTCTCAATAACGTCGCCGTGATTTATCACCATAAAGGTGAAAATGCTCAAGACGAAGAACAAGCTGATGAATGTTTTAATGTAGCTGCGGAACATTGGGTAAGAGCAATCCGCCTTGCACCAAATAACTATATCGAAGCCCAAAATTGGTTAAAAACTACAGGGAGGGCCGATATTAACCTTTTCTTCTAGGGATTTAACGGAGCAACTAAATTTATATAAATAATTATGATCGATAGAGAGCAAGTCCGCCACGTCGCCCACTTAAGTCGTTTACAACTGACCGAAGCTGAAGAAATTTCCTTTACCAAGCAACTAGATAGTATTTTGGACTATTTTCAACAGCTAAATGAACTCGATGCTCTGCTAGAAGGGGTTGAACCGACTACTCGCGCCGTTAACACTGTTAATATTACCCGTCCTGACATACTTCAACCTTTTGGCGATCGCGAAATTTTGCTTAGTTGCGCTCCCGATCGCGAAGAAGACTTTTTTCGTGTACCGCAAATTATGAGTTAACTAACATATTAGCGATCGCGCCTGATTGTTTAGAACTCATGACAAATAGCACACCATACAATATGGCTACTTCTGGCAACACCGACCGATCTTCTTTCAGTATCTTGTTAGCCGAAGACAATCCTATCAATCAAAAAGTTGCTATGCGGGTGCTAAAGCACTTGGGCTACCAAGCTGACATGGTGGGCAATGGGAAGGAAGTTATTGAGGCGATCGATAATAAATCCTACGATTTAATTCTTATGGATATTCAGATGCCTGAAATGGATGGATTGGAGACAACCCAACATATTCGCAATCAAGAAATAGGATCTCAACTCACTCCTATTGTGATCGTGGCGATAACTGCTAATGCTAGTCATGATGATCAATATATTTGTCGGGAGGCAGGTATGAATGATTACATTAGTAAACCAATCCAAATCCCCGAACTCAAAAATATTTTGCAACGCTACGAAGCGCTTAAAAACAACAAAATTACTTAAATCCTCAAAAAATTTAAAAAATAAAGGTGGCGCAAAGCACCACCTTTATTTTTATTTTCAAATAGTCGCCTTAAGCGACTTCAGCTTCTGCAACTTCTAAAACTACAGGAGCGTATACGCTAATTTTTTTGCGTGTTTTGCCAAAACGTTCAAAAGTCACAACTCCATCAACGGTTGCATATAAAGTGTCATCGCTACCACGCCCGACATTATTGCCTGGGTGGAACTTAGTACCACGTTGACGAACAATGATGCTGCCAGCCTTAACGACTTGACCACCGTAACGCTTTACGCCGAGGCGCTTAGCATTAGAGTCACGACCGTTTCTTGTACTACCTGTACCCTTCTTATGTGCCATTTGTTTTGTATCCTCTAAAAAGTACTAATCAAAAAATTCTGCAAGTAATAATGCTTCGCATCGTTTATTTACAGGGGACTAAGCAGCCGTAGCGCTTAGATTGATGGCTTCAACCATGATCCGAGTCATCGGCTGGCGGTGACCGTTCTTTCTACGGGTTTTTTTCTTAGGACGCATTTTGTAAACGATTACTTTTTTCGCCTTATGATGGCGCATTACAGTAACTTCTACGCTGGCGCTATCAACCATAGGCTGACCAATCGAAATGTCACCGTCCATATTGACAAACAAAACTTTGTCAATAGTCAATTTATCTTCTGTTTCGGCTTCTAGTAGCTCAACGTCATAAAATCTGCCGACTTCGACGCGATATTGCTTACCGCCTGTTTCAATGATTGCGTAACTCATGGTGTTTAAATATTCGGTAAATGCCGTACAGGTATTGGGAAATTAGTTTCGCCAATTTTTTAAATAACCCGATCCGAGCATGAAAGAGCGTGCGATCTACAACTATACAGGAAATTCTCAAATAAATTTTTGCTAAGCGAAAATTTATTTGAGCCAGCCTAGTCCTAAGCTAATTAGCAATAACGTCCCAAAAACAAGTCGATAGCCAACAAATACCCAAGTTGTATGGGTTTGAAAAAACTTGAGCAGCCATGCGATCGCTAAGTACGAAACAATCACCGATGAGAATAGCCCGATCGCTAGCTGACCAACTCCAACATCCCCAAAGCCTTTTCTGACAATACTAATTAATTCGACTAAACCTGCGATCGTGATCGCGGGAATACCTAGCAAAAAGGAAAATCGCGTGGCAGCCACCCGATCTAAACCTAGAAATAAACCTGCGGTTAAAGTCGAGCCAGAACGCGACACCCCAGGGATAATTGCCATAGTTTGCGCCAAACCCATCAATATGCCATCAATTACCCGCACTCGTTGAAAGGATCGCTTTTCAGTTTTGTCGCGTTGTCCAAATATTTCGGCTAGAGCCAGCAAGCTGGACATCACAATTGAGGCGATCGCGATCGCGGTTAAACTTCTCAAAGGCGATTTGTCATAATCTGGGACAAAAATTTTAATTAGCAAGCCGCCAAATAAAATTGGGATCGTGCCTAACGCGATCGCTACAGCCAGTTTAAATTCTTGTGATTTGTACTGCTGATGACGCACAGCTTCGATTGTGCCAAGTGTAATATTACTAAGATCTTTCCAAAAATAGCTAACAACCGCCACAATACTACCAAGCTGAATCACCGCATCAAACGATAAACCAGCGTCTTTCCATCCAAAAATCGTGGGAACAACCTTAAGGTGTGCGGTACTGCTAATCGGCAAAAACTCAGTTAGTCCTTGAACGATACCCAAAACAAAAGCTTGCCAATATTCCATAAAAATTTAAGTCGAGTTCAACGACATATATCATGAACTGGGATAACAAAAACCAGAAAATAAAGAAGTAAGCTTGTACGTTTCACTACTTCCTAGAGTTTAATTCTTAGTTTTGCTGGCATAATGAATAGTAAAAGCAATTTTTATTTAATCGGTATAAATATATGGACTTAAGAGTTTTAATTGTATTAGGACCCATCGCTTTGGTCGTTTTATGGGCAGCTTTTAATCTTGGTAAAGCTATGATCAAGGGTGAAGCTTCTTTATTTGGAAAGCAAGGAAACAATCCTTTTCAGTAATTTCCGCATAAAGTGATGAGCTAAAGGGGGCGCAATGCGTCCCCTTTAGTTTGTTGATTGTTATGTATGCACAATCATCAGCGTGCATAACGATAAAATAATTAAGAAATTAACAAAACTAATCTTGAAAGGTAGCTAATTTATGGCGATCGGAGAATATAAGCCTGGTTTAGAAGGAGTTCCTGCGACCCAGTCCAATATAAGTTATGTTGATGGTCAAGTAGGGTTGCTCGAATATCGGGGTATCCGTATCGAAGATCTTTGCAAGCATAGTAGTTTCCTTGAAACCAGTTACTTACTAATTTTCGGTGAATTACCAAAGGCAACTCAACTAAAAGAATTTGAAAGCGATGTCACGCATAGAAGAAGAATTAAATATCGCATTCGTGACATGATCAAGTCATTTCCTGACAATGCTCATCCGATGGATGCACTGCAAACCAGTGTGGCAGCTTTAGGAATGTTCTATCCGCTTGGCAATTTTCATGATGTGGACTATATATATCAAGCCACGTTACGACTAGTAGCTAAAGTCCCAACCATGGTCGCCGCTTTTCATATGATGCGCCAAGGCAATGATCCTGTCATGCCTCGTGATGATTTGGATTATGCTTCTAATTTTCTGTATATGTTAAGTGAGAAGGTTCCTGATCCTTTAGCCGCCTATATTTTCGATGTATGTTTGACTCTTCATGCAGAACATACTGTCAATGCTTCAACTTTTGCGGCTTTGGTGACGGCTTCTACGCTTACCGATCCCTATGCGGTGATGACTTCAGCGATCGGGACTTTGGCAGGTCCTTTGCATGGTGGTGCAAATGAGCAGGTGATGATGATGCTCGAAGAAATTGGCTCAGTTGAAAATGTAAGCGCTTATCTTGAGCGCAAAATTGAGCGGAAAGAGAAAATCATGGGATTTGGTCATCGCATTTATAAAGTCAAAGATCCACGAGCGATCGTTTTACAGGGATTTGTCCATCAATTATTTGATAAGTTCGGTCATGATCCTTATTATGATGTTGCGCTAGAGTTAGAGAAGCAAACCTACGAGAAATTTGCTAGCAAAGGTATTCATCCTAATGTAGATTTCTATTCGGGATTGGTTTATAAAAAGCTGGGAATTCCTAGCAATTTATTTACGACTATTTTTGCGATCGCTCGTGTACCAGGATGGCTAGCGCATTGGAAAGAACAGCTTTCTGATAATCGCCTTTTCCGTCCTACACAGGTATATACAGGTTTGCATGATGTAACCTATATGCCTATTCACGATCGCTAAGATAATTGTTGGATGAGTTGTGCAATCCAACAATTTGGTAAAAAGCTATTGTTACAGCAGTTGCTGATCAAACCCGTCACAAGTAAGGTCGCAGGGCGAAGCCCCGCAATTGGTTTTATATTCTTATTTGTGACGAGTTTGAAAGCAAATTACTGTAAAACTAGAGGATAAAAGGTGGCAATTCTCACTACTTCTTATCTTCTAGTCGAGATGGCAGTAGATATATATTTTTGATTTTACGAACTAAGTAATGCCAGATACTTTTGCGGCGGAGATTATTGCTGATCCTTCAGATTACCAAAGTAATTTTAAATTGCTGCATGTCCACGAAACTAGCAAATTAGATCAAATAAATAATCAATGTCTTGATCTCCTTGTCGGCTACCGTGACCTCTTTCAAATAGAGTTAACAGATAAAGAATTTACTGAAATATCATTTCTTGAAGAGAAGCTAGCTAAATCCGCGATCGCGATCGCTGTATTTGGGATGGTCTCTAGAGGAAAGACATCAATTCTCAATGCGTTGTTTGGCAAGAAATTGGGTGAGACAGGCGCAATTAATGGTGTAACGAAGGGAATTTGTATTTATGAATGGCAGACTTCTTCTCTAGAAGAAGAGGACAAGAAGCTCCATTTACGCTTTCTTGATACACAGGGGATTGATGAAGTTGATGGTGAAGTGGGAGGGGCGATCGCGCTATCAGTGGCTAAACAAGTGGATTTGATTTTGTTTGTGATTGCGGGCGATATGACTCGGCTAGAACAAGAGGCGATCGCTCAACTTCAGACTTTTTATAAGCCAATTTTGCTAGTTTTTAATAAAACGGATCTTTATCCTAAAAGCGATCGCATTGCAATCTATGAAGCATTACAGAGTGAAGAAATGCGAAAGTTAATCTCACCCAAAGAAATTGTCTTAGCTGCGGCTGCGCCTAAACCTTTCAAAGTGCGAATACAGTATAGTGATGGGCGCGATAGACAAGAAATATGGGAGCACCCTAATCCCGATGTGCAAGCTTTAAAAGAAAGAATTCTCTCTTTGCTTAATACTGAAGGTAAAGCATTGTTGAGCATAAATGTGTTGAGATCGCTATTAGAAATTCAAAAAGCAGTCACTCAGCGCTATTTGCAGAAATTACAAGCTTCAACGGCGATCGTTGCTTTGGTATTTATTAGTGAAGCGATCGTACTACAATTATCTTCCTCTCTATGGCTCGATGGAGTAATCAGTGCCAGCCTGAATGGAATATTCGTATTTTGGGCAATCGGGAAATATTCTAGTCAAAAAAAGTACTTATGGTTAATGCTGATTATAGCGATCGCTTGTTTGGCTGGAGGATTG
This sequence comes from Pseudanabaena sp., assembly GCA_043786935.1. Lineage (GTDB taxonomy): Bacteria > Cyanobacteriota > Cyanobacteriia > Pseudanabaenales > Pseudanabaenaceae > Pseudanabaena. The sequence continues at coordinate 13,771 of JAYVVP010000095.1, forward strand.
GGAATAAACAGTAAAATTGCTCATTATATCCAAATTGTTTGGACTGGATTGAGTTTATATGTTCTATTTAAGAGCATTACTGCTGACATTGATAATAGTCGAGGATATGGCAAGTTTGGAGCAGATAAATTAATGGAAGAGATTATTAAATCTGTACCTGAGAGTTCTATATTGCGACGTTTTCAGAAAGTTTTAATTTGCAAGAAAGATTTAGTTAACCTAAAAGCCTGAGCATAGGTCAAATAATGCAAATTTTCGGTGTGAGTCACAAAACGATTCATAACTGGATTGAACTCAATGCATGTGAAACTTAGGAAAGTTTAGTCTCATATGTTGAAAAAGTTCTTCGAGACTTTGGTTCAAATTATGCAATTAATTTTGCTTAGCTACTTACAGTAGTTGTTGATCAAACCTACCACAAGAAGGGTCGCAGGGCAAAGCCTCGCCATTAGTTTTATATTATTATTTGGGGCAGGTTTGAAAGCAAATAGCTGTAAATGATATTTCGTGCTGTCTATTCTAAATTTTCAGGTAGAGGTTTATCATCAAGCAAGGCTTCAAGATCAGCAAATACATCGACTTCAGCGCATACATTAACTTCAGCAACAGCCTCTTTAGCCTGATTTAGAGATTCCTTATTTGCTTTTTCTGCTACATTAAGAGACTGTATTCGTGCTAAAAACTCATCGACTAAAAGCTCTTGTTCTTTGTATGCAGATTCTTTGTATTCAGGCTCTTTTTGCTCATTTTCAGCTTCTCCTTCAGATAAAGATTCAGGAATTTCTTCTGTAACTTCAGTTTTTATTGCTAACAAGTTGTCGGCAATAGTCTCCACATTTATTGGTATGTTTGCTCCGACGACTACCTCTGGTTCTGAGACGAAAATAGGCTGTAGTTCAATTGATTCTGCTAGAGTTTCTTCAGAAGCCAAAACCTCCTCCCCAATCTCTGCTACTAGTTCTGATGTTGCGATCATCTCCGTAATAGACTCAACTTCGTTGACTTCTTCCAGAGGTTCTTCTAAATAATTTTGAAGGATATTTTCGATATAAATATTAAATGCAATAAGTTCATCTAATTCCTCATTAAAATCATGAGAAATGTTGTCTAATATTTTTGGCTCTGCGATCGCTTCCATCTCAGGGTTCTCTTCTTCTACCAGAGCAAGAACCTCTACTTCTTCAGATTCTTCTAAAGTTTTCTTGTCAGAGATTTCGGGTGCAACTTCAAATGCAGAGTCTTTAGCAAAAGATTCATCGGCAACAAACTCGCTTCTCTCATCAAGTTCTTTAGTTTGTTTCATGATCTCTGCCTTTGGACTAATAATGATTTGCTCATCTTCAAAAAACTTTAATAGTTGAGGCGATCGCCACGCAATATCAGTAAAGCTATTTTTGATCTTGGCGATCGCAAAAGGTTGCAAGCTGAGTAACTCTGACTCAGGAGTTAGCTGTACGTGTAAAGCCGAAAAGCCAGCTTGTAGCAAAACATTACTTAGCAGAAAGAAAAATTCAGCCCATAGGATTCCCAAAAATCTTAACCAATTAGGAAATGGCGCGATCGCTTGAGCTAATGGTGCGGAAATATATATTTT
>JAYVVP010000096.1:0-5710 GCA_043786935.1 Pseudanabaena sp.
AGATGGAATACATAATCCATTGGTTGATTATCCTGAAATTCACTACTCAATAATTGCGATCGCCGCAGGTATTGTTGTGTTTCTATGGGGATCAAAGACCTTAGCCCAATATAGATATGCCTGACTTTGCTGATGACGAAGTCTATTTATTTGAATTGCAATTAAAAAATGGAGAAAAATAATGAAATCGAAGCTATTCCGTTTGACTCTATGCTTGACAGTTTTGGGCTTGTTCACAGGCTGTGTTTTTACCCTAGGAGGGATTAGAGGTTCGGGAATTATCAAAACCGAATCTAGAGAAATTAACACTTTCTCATCAGTCTCCTTTAAATCTGTGGGTAAGCTCAAAATCCAACAGACTGGCAAAGAATCTTTCACAATTATCGCCGAGGACAATATCCTACCAATTTTAGAGAGTAGAGTATCTGGGCAAACCTTGTATATCAGCAACGCAAATAAATCAAGCATTGATCCGACCCAGCCAATTGAGTTTGTTGTGGAGGTTAAGAGTTTGGAGCGCTTAGATATCAATGGAGTTGGCAGTATTGAAGTCAAAGATATTCAAGGTAAACGTTTATCGGTTTCACTGGATGGAGTGGGTAGCATTGCGATCGCAGGAAATGTTGATGTATTAGAGCTTAATCTTGATGGAGTAGGTAGCTTTAATGGTGAAAATTTGAATGCTAAACAGGCTACAGTTCGGAATAAAGGGGTGGGAAGTGCGGTAGTCAATGTGAGTGAGGAGTTGAATGCAACTGTATTAGGCATCGGCTCAATAGAGTATATTGGCTCTCCTCAAGTTAAAGAATCTGTAAAAGGCATGGGGGCAATCAAGAAACGATAGCTTCGATCAAATCTTATAGCGATCGCTATAAGTGTCATCACAAAATCTCCCACTCAATGTTTTACATCTAATAGACAGGAAAAAAGATAAAAATAATGGATAGCAGCAAATTCAAGAATCACTCACCTGTCAAATTCTTTTTATTGGTTTTTTTGCTGTCTATTCCTTTTTGGATACTGGGCGCTGTGACTAGGGATTTGACTAAAATACTGCCGATAAAACTTCCCATAAGTGCATTAATGACTTTCTGTCCTCTATTAGCGGCAGCAATTCTCAGTTATAAAGAACAAAAAATTCAGGGCGTTAAGGAACTCTTAAACCTATCTTTTGACCTTCAAAAAATCAAAGACAAAAAATGGTATATACCCATTGTTTTTCTCATGCCCACTATAGCAGCACTTTCTTATTTGTACTTGAAGATGACAGGAGAAATACTACCCGAAACTCCGACACCCTTTCTGTTAGTTATCATTTTTTTCCTTGTATTTTTTATTGGTGCGATCGGCGAAGAAGTGGGTTGGAGTGGTTATGTTACCGAGCCTTTGCAAAACCAGTATGGGGCTTTTAAAGCAAGTATCATCATCGGTTTTATTTGGGCAATATGGCATATTATTCCCTATAGCCAAGCCCATCAAACGCCAATATGGATATTTTGGCAATGTATCGGTATGGTCTTTTTGCGGACAATTATGGTTTGGATTTTTAACAATACTCATAAAAGTGTTTTTGCGATAATTCTCTTTCATACCACGCTTAACATAAGTCCGTATTTATTCCCAAGTAATGGTTCCCACTATGACCCATTTATTTTTACTATTTTGTTAGCGATTACTGCGATCTCGATAACTTGGTTATGGGGAACAAAAACTCTGAGTAAATATCGTTTTTTAGTCAAATCAGTATAGAGAGGCGTGGCATGACAAACTCGAAGCGTATAGGAGGACTACTGGGACCAACCCTAATGGTAATGGTTGCTTCGGAGTTTCCGCTTATTCAACCGCATCTCTACGACGAGCAGATCCGGGGGGAAATGAGCAACCGTACAGAAAACTACGCTAAGGCTGAAATACTGATTATGCATGCGTTCTAATCATCCAGATCATTAAAATCATTTGGATTGCGTAACGGACGCATTTTTCCTTCAATGATAGCAAGAGGTAAAGAAAACTGATAGCGTCCTAACATATTGATGTGAGCATGACCTAACGGTGAAAGCCGTGCTAGATCCTCTTGACTCACACTCTGTTCCTGACGAAGAGATGTGAGTGCAGCATCCATGTAATATGTATTCCACAAGATTGATGCATTAACGACCAAACCCAAAGCAGATAGTTGATCTTCTTGTCCCTCCCGATAACGCTGGCGTAATTCTCCCTTTTGACCATGAAACGTAACTCTGGCAAGTGCATGACGACCCTCACCTCGATTGAGTTGAGTCAAAATTCGGCGACGGTACGCCTCATCATCGACATAGTTCAATAGGTATAAAGTTTTAGCAATCCGTCCTAATTCCCCAATCGCCCGACCCAGAGCCGAAGGTTTATCCCCTGGGGATAAAGTTCGCATGATATCCGTTGCACTTACCATTCCTAACTTTAAAGAACCTGCCACTCGGAGCATGTCATCCCAATGATTCTCAATCAAAGAGACATTCACTTTTTGTCGTGCTATTCCATCTAAAACTCCATAATTAGCAGTCTGGTCAAGCCGCCAAAAACGAGCCTCGCCAACATCTGCCAGCCGAGGGCTGAACTGATATCCCAGTAACCAGAACAGACCAAAGACAACATCACTGTAACCAGCAGTATCGGTCATAATCTCCTTCGGACTCAAGCTGGTTTCCTGCTCCAGTAGCCCAACCAGTACAACTAGAGAATCGCGCAACGTTCCAGGCACCACCAAAGCATGAAACCCTGTAAACTGATCTGATACAAAATTGTAATAAGTAATCCCCCGCCCTCGACCAAAATATTTGCGATTAGCTCCAGAGTTTAGTGTTTGGATTGGCACCACAAACCGCAATCCATCCGCCGAAGCAACTTCTCCCCCACCCCAAGTTTGTGCCAAGGGAATATGTCTTTGAGCGTCCACAAGTCGTGCATTGGCACGAGTTAAAGTTTCAGCCCGCAAGTAATTTTGTTCAATCCAAGCCAGCCGATTTCGAGTTAAGGCGGGGATATCTGCACGAACCAGTGGTTTCAATCCAATGTTGCAACTCTGAGCTATCAGAACTGCACAGACACTAATCGGCAGATCTGTGACTCTGGAGTTTTCCAGACTACCGTGGATAAACTCATCCATGAAACATGTCTTGGCATGAATTTCTAATAAGACTTTAGGCAAATCTACACGAGGCAGTAACTTGGCAACTAGCGTTTTGAGGACTTTCAAGCTATCAGGTTCTTCTAGCTTGTCCAGATTACTGACTGTTAAAGTATCACGACCCTTCTGGTTGGGTTCGACTTTGATGGCTGTATTGCTGGGCAGATTATCGGCAGTACGATGAAAGGCATCATCAAGTTGCTGCTTCAACTTCTCTAGTTCCACTGTGGGAGTTGGCTGTAAATTTAAGCTCCGACAAACCTGCGAACGGGCTGACTCCCATTGTGAACCTTGAAGTAGTTTGGCATGGGGATTACTCCATCGGATGCTGGGAGAGATAAACAGTTCTCTACGGCGTAATCCCTCGCATAATCGCTCTAAAGTACAGAAAGTGTAAGCACGACGGTCAATCTCTGTATTTTCCTGCACAAGTAATTTTAACCAGCCCTTGCTAATGCCATCAAGTGGGGCAGCATCCATCTTCGGATTAGCTTTTTTTTCAATACTTTTAAGAAATTTCACGGCTGTGAGAATTGGTTGACCTGCTTTGGTTGTTTGAAACTCCATTGTCCGTAATAGCGATGGCAGGAATCTTCGCACCTGTCCCCACCGTTTTAACAGTTCTGGATAGTGATCATCTTCAGGTGGTCTGGCTATTTCTTCTACCTTTGCCATTGCAGATTGCAACTGCTCTTGAGGAATGCGTTCAAAAATCACTTTGCGGACACTTTTATTGTCGCAATTGGGGTCAAGGATTACAGCGGCGGCTTCACTCAACCGTAAAGCAGCAGCATCTAAATCTTTGATTGTCCGTAACCTTTCCTTTTTACCGTCTCGCACTGATGAGGTCAGTAAATCTTTAACCAATAATTCCAGTAAATCGAGGACATCATCACCAGCTTCTGCTTCCAAAACACGAATAAGAGCCAAGAGAGTAGCAATTCTCCGCTGCTCTGGCATCCTAGCAATCGCTTGAACTCGAACTGTTGCAGCATGGCGGGCAAGAGCTTTTAAGCTGCTCGTTGGGATGCGGGAAAAATTCAAAGTGTTGATGCCAAGAGATCGGATAGTACCCAGCCGATTCAGTGCCGCAATTAATGCTGGAGAACTATGACGAGTGGGCGATTTCCGAATCTCGTCGAGTGGGGTATACCAATTTTCCGTTTCAGACACCAGTAAGGCTTCGAGTTTTAAGCGTTGTTCGGCTGAGGGAAGTTTGGATAACATCCGCCACAGAAGATTAGCCGAACGCTCCCGTACACTCATCACCAGACGCTCCAATACTGTAACTCCTGGTAGCAGGATTTTATGTTCGACTAATCTAGCCGTAGCTAAGTCAAATAGAACACTCGGGCTTTCAGAGCCAACCCAAGCTCTCCCATACAGCCAGCGAACTAATCGCCAGTGTCCTGGTTGTTTGCTAAAGTCTTGATAGCCATAGCGTTGCTTAATCTCGTTCTGATGTTCCCAACGGGTCAAGGGACGTTTGAGGTAGTGTGGTAAACATTTAATCTCGACGATTCCTAACTGAGTGGCTATTTCAGTCACAACACCAAGTGGAACATCAATCGGGTTTTCTAAAAAAGTTCCCAAAAACCTGACACTAACCAGTTGTAAGGCAAAGCCAAGACGGTTATGATTTCCACGTCGAATCAGAACGCTCTTCTTATCAATGTCATCAAGATGAAAATATCGAGCCAATTGAATTGGGGTTGGCTCAGATTCATAGTTTCCATAACATTGTCGCTGTTCTGGCGTTAGAAATCCCATTCATTAACTTTGATTTGTACCAAATTAACTATAGTCTATTTGGTACACTAAATTAGAACGGTGCAGTAAGGGTTTAAAGCCTCTAAATCTGGTAGGGTTCAATTGGTACAAAAAGTTGCTATTTATTGTCGAGTTTCAACTATCGATCAATCTTGTGAGCGTCAAGAACGCGATTTGTTAGCTTACTCCAAAAAAGCTGGGTACGAGGTGGTTGGAGTTTGGAAAGAAATAGGTTCGGGAACGAAGAATAATCGTATTGAAAGAAAACGGATAATCAGTTTGGCTCAGGCTCGTGAAATTGATACTATTCTCGTTACTGAATTAACTCGGTGGGGTCGTTCAACCTTAGATTTAATTCACACTTTGCAGGATTTGGCTCAGTGGGATGTTTCTCTGATTGCTTCAACGGGAACTCAGTTTGATTTAGCTACTCCTCAAGGAAAAATGATCGCTAGCATTATGGCTTCCCTGGCTGAGTTTGAGCGAGATTTGGTACGAGAACGAGTTCGTTCTGGTTTGGCTGCTGCAAAGGCTAGAGGCAAGCAGTTAGGTCGAAGATTAGGACAACGAGTTAAGTCTGACCACTATGCTCCCAGAGTCTTACAGATGGTTGACGATGGATATTCTTATCGTAAAATTGCTGAAAAACTCAATCTCAGCAAGACAACGGTTAATGATATTGTCAAACGCCATAGACAATCGGTGAAGAACTTAGAAAAAACTTCATGTGAAGCTGAAGAGTCTACACAGTCAGTATTTCAGCCTTAGCGTAGT
>JAYVVP010000097.1:0-15343 GCA_043786935.1 Pseudanabaena sp.
CTAGATATCATTGTTGAGGCTTTTAACTCATTAGGACTGCCGTTAATAATTACAGGAGAAGGACCAGAAACAAAACAGTTACAAACGCGGTCTCTAAGTAATATTAAATTTTTAGGTCATGTTAGCGATCTCGATCGCTGCGAGTTAATGACAAAGGCAAAATTTGTGATCGTAGCTGCTCTAGAGGACTATGGACTAGTACCAATCGAAGCCAATGCTAGTGGTACACCTGTCATTGCTTATGGTGCAGGTGGTGTAATGGACACCCAAATTTCAGGAGTGACTGGTGTTTTATTTGAACAACAAACTCCAAAATCTTTGAAGAATGCCATAATCAAAGCACAAGAAATAGATTGGGATTATGCCAAAATTCGAGATCATGCGATTTCTAACTTTTCTGAATTAGTTTTCTTTCAAAAAGTTGATCAAATAATAGAAACAATCTGTAGTCATAAAGAGATTATTAAATTAGTTAAATAATTATCAGAAAGCTTGACCATAGACACTATTTGAAAAGTAAAAGTAATGAATATAAGTGCAGCTCAATCAAATAAATCAGCGATCGCTGAACAAGATCCAGGATATGGAAAGATTTTTGCAGTTCTTGTGCGCAGGCGCTTTTGGCTGTTGGGCGGTATAAGTTTGGGACTTGTAATAGCTGTTTTCATGAACATTACCGCAAAACCCAAATACACTAGCTCAATGAGGCTACTAGTTGAATCGACCTACAAATCTAACTCATCACCGATCATTGAATCAACTGTACAGATTGACTACGCCACTCAACTCACATTATTACAAAGTTCTTTATTGTTTCAAAAAGCAGCAGATCTACTAGCGGCTGAGTATCCAGGTATTAGCGGCGGTGAACTTCAATCATTAAAAATTGGAATGTTAGGTGGTAAAGACAGTCCAACTAAAATTGTTGAAGTGCAGTATACAGCGCTAGATCCAGTGAAAACTCGTCAAGTTTTGAGGGCTTTTCAAAAAGTTTACACAGACTATAACCGTGAGCAACAAGTAAAGCGTCTACAAAATGGTCTAGCGGGTATAGATGAGCAAGTCATCAATGTGCGCAAAAGTATTGCTGATGTAGCTGAATCAATCGAAGAATTTCGCCGTAAAAACAACTTGTTTGATGCTACTCAAAGGGTTACAGAAGTTACATCAGCATTAAGTGGCATTGAGCAGCAGCAACGTAATACCAAACTAGAATACGAACAGGCTACTAGTAAGCTAGAATCTCTTCAACAAAAGTTAAACCTGTCTTCACAAGAGGCCGTATTACTGACTCGATTAAATCAGTCGCAGCGATATCAAGCTTTAGTCTCGGAGATGCAAAGTATAGAAGTTTCTCTTAACCGTGAGAAAGCAAGATTTCCAGCCACTAATCCTATTGTTGAAGCTCTTGAGCTACGTTTTAGTCAACAGCAGGCAAGTTTGGAGGAGGAAAGAAGAAGTATTTTAGGCGATGCAAATTTATCTGTTTATACATCTAGATCTTCCAAATGGAATAATGATCAACTAAGTGGAGTTGACATAGCTTTAGCAAATCAAATTGTGGAAACACAAACTCAAACTACGTTGTTACAAGCTCGACTTGATTCACTTGCCGATCAAGAAAAGATACTGCAATCTGAGATTAAACGCTTGCCAAAATTGCTTGGTGAATACGAATCTTTGAAGCCTAAACTGCAAATTCAGCAAGAAACATTACAAACATTACTCAAAAATCGTCAAGAAGTTAGTTTAGAGATTGCTCGTGGTGGCTTTGATTGGCAAATTGTGGAGGAGCCAACTCTTGGTTTTACAGATGCTGGTGACAGCTTAAAAAAGAATCTATTGTTAGGTATTGTTGCTGGGTTATTTATTGGTGGTACAGCTGCTTTTATTAGAGATATGCAGGATGACACCATGCATACTTATAACGAGTTAGAACAGCAAATTTCTTCATTATCATTGTTGGGTGTGACTCCTCAGTATTTTCAATCTGAAGAATCAAACTCTAATTTTTTACCACAGTTTCTTAAGGGGCAGTCAGTTTCACCTCTTACCATTGAAATTGTTCAATGGTTGCCTTTTCGTGAGTCTTTAGATCTCATCTATAAAAATATTCAGCTTAATAATTATTCACAAGAAACAACTGTGCGATCGCTGGTAGTTACTTCTGCACTGCCTGAGGAGGGTAAATCAACTATAGCGCTCGGACTTGCTACTAGTGCGGCTCGGTTACATAAACGTGTATTGCTAGTCGATGCAGACATGCGATCGCCAACTTTGCATAAGCAGCTTAACCTTCCCAATGAAAGAGGTTTATCAACATTACTAGCCAGTAACGGCAGTATTGATAGCCGAGACGTTATTCAATCATCAAACTCAACTATTGACATTCTCACTTCAGGACCAATTCCTAGCGACTCTGTAACTTTACTTAGTTCTGAATGGATGCAAAAGCTGATTTCTAGTTTCGAGCAGGATTATGACCTTGTAATTATTGACTCACCGCCAATTCTAGGCACAGTCGATACCATTCAAATTGCTTCTTGTAGCGGTGGTGTTGTTGCAGTTGCCCGCATAGATCGTATTACGCGCGGTGAATTTTCTCAAGCGATCACTGTCCTTCAAAAGCTGAATCTGATTGGTATAATTGCAAACGGGGTAAAAGAGCTACCCCACAGTTATAGCCGCAAGTCTGTTGATGATGACGACGAATATGGCGATCGCCATTACAGCTAATACCTTTACACCCAAAAATAGAGGCAGTGCTTAGCACTGCCTCTATTTTTGGGTGAATATTTTTTTCCTTTTGGCAAAAGCTACAAGTACAGTTGTGATCAAAATGAGTTAGATTCGCCACTTACAGCAGTTGTTGATCAAACCCGCCACAAGAAGGGTCGCAGGGCGAAGCCCCGCAATTGGTTTTATATTATTATTTGTGGCAGGTTTGAAAGCAAATAGCTGTAAGTAAAATTTGAAAAACAAATATAACTTTTATATAACTTTTTGTATGACCTTTTAGTAACTTCTACTAGTTGCTATGTTTGTAGAATTGATAGATAAGTATAAGTACTAAGTGTCATAGATAAACTAAGGATATTGAAATAAAACTTAGTTAAGCCCAGATATGCCTGAATACATTGTGTAGACGGCAAATCAATAGAAACGTCTTCCACTTAGCCTTATCTAGTGGATTACTAATTAGTTAAGTGCATTTGATATCTAAAATCCAGACAAGATCAATTGAGAGTAAAGGTAGACATGACAGGACTTATTGTAAATAAGATTTTTGTAAATAAGGCTCAAACGGTTCAACCTACTGAAAGACCGAAAGAGAATGCCTTTATGTCTAACTTAAGACTCAAAGTAAATCAGAGTAAGCTTTTAGTTAGTTCTTTCATTAGCAACGCACGCAATAACATCGATAGCTTAGATGTTCCTAAACCTCTAGCAGTTAGCAAGATTGATACTAATTTAATTCGAGTTGAACCTGAAATTGGTGAAGCAAAGCTTAAACAATTAGCTGGCGTTTGTCAAAGTTCTAAAAAGTCTGTATTTCTTAGATTGCCTCAGGCTGATGAACTGCCCCAAAAGAATAAGGCGATCGCTTGGTCAGTAAAGCGCTTAATTGATTGGCTAGCAGCTTTAGTAATCCTTTTTGTCCTGAGTCCAGTCATGCTCCTACTGGCTGCCATAATTTCTGGTACTTCAAGCGGTTCAATCTTTTTTCATCAATGGCGTGTCGGTGAGCACGGAAAGCTTTTTCGCATCATTAAATTTCGTACCATGATCACTGATGCAGACAAGCTTCATCATTTGGTCATGACTGGTCAAACTGGTCTACATAAGTGTGAGCATGATCCTCGGATTACTTCGGTTGGTCGATGGATGCGTAAGTATAGTCTTGATGAGCTTCCACAACTTTTTAACGTACTACTCGGTGATATGAGTCTTGTTGGTCCTCGCCCTTGGGCTTTGTACGATGCTTTACGCATCAATGGCAATGGTAAAAGACGATTAAATTCTTTGCCTGGTGTAACAGGAGCTTGGCAAGTTAGTGCGCGCTCAACAATGCTGAATCTAGATGCAGTTACCGAATGCGATCTAAGTTACCTTCGTAATTGGACTTTATGGTCAGACTTAAAAATTTTGTTGATGACTGTTCCTAAAGTTTTATCCGGATTCGGCGCTTGTTAGTTCAGTGACTACTAAGCGTAGTAAAAGCGGCGCGATGCGCCGCTTTTACTACGTATTAACGCACAACTAAAACAGGCGAAACACAATTATGCATCACATAATCACTAACACTTCCTAGCATTAGCCTTTCAATCGATCCCAATCCTCGCGATCCCAATATTAGTAAATCTGGACTTTCCTCTTTCGCCACATTACAAATTACATTACGAGGCTGACCCGTCTCCAATCGAATGCGACTTTCTAGATTAGAAGCTTGGCAGATATCTTGAGCTTTTTGTAACAAAGTCTGACCTGCATTCTGGATTTTGCGCTCTAACTCAACATCAGGTAGACCACGCCAGCCAACCCAATCGCCAGTAGGCATCATTACTTCAGGAACATAGCTGCTGAGCGGCTCAACTACAGTCATCAAAACAATTTCGGCTTGTAGGGGAGCAGCAAAGATCAGAGCCTTGGCTAGCGCATGTTCGCTAGATTGTGAACCGTCGATGGGAATTAAAAATTTCATATTTTAATCGTAGTTATATAGTTTGATATTATTTGGAGGATTTAAGATTCTATACATTTAAAAAACAAGTGGTCTAATTGCTTTGGCTGTGCTAATAGTAATGGCGATCGCTATAATTACCTGTAATGCACTAAAAAAATGCAAATTTGCGAATATTTATATAACTAAATTACAGATGCAAATATCCTGATGTCGATCAATAAGTTATAAATCTTTGCTCTAGTTCATTTCTTGTAATATTCCATGACACGCGATATTCGTATTGGTTTTAAAAACTCTGTGGGTAATACCCCCTTGATTGAAATTGAGTCTCTATCGGTCGCAACTGGTTGCACGATTTTAGGTAAGGCAGAATTTCTGAACCCAGGTGGAAGCGTTAAGGATCGGGCGGCTCTATATATGGTGTTAGAAGCTGAAAAAACAGGAGCTTTACAAACAGGTGGCACGATTGTCGAAGGTACGGCTGGCAATACGGGCATTGGACTCGCTCTAGTGGCAAATGCTCGTGGTTATCGCAGTGTGATTGTGATGCCAAATAATCAATCTCAAGAAAAAATTGATTTGCTAAGAACTTTAGGAGCGGAAGTGGAACTTACTAATCCGGCCCCTTTTTCTAGTCCCGATAATTATTATCATGCTGCGCGAAGACGTGCAGAAGAAATAAAAAATGCTTTTTGGGCAAATCAGTTTGAAAATCTGTCTAATTCTGAAGCGCACTATCATACAACTGCACCTGAAATCTGGAGCCAAACTGGTGGTGAACTAGACGGAATTGTGATGTCGTCTGGAACTGGTGGCACGATTGGTGGTGTGACGGCTTATCTCAAAGAACAAAATCCGCAAATTGCGACTTATTTAATTGATCCCACTGGTTCAGGTTTGTATAGTTACATCACGACAGGTGAATTTAAAGCTGAGGGTACTTCAATTACAGAAGGAATTGGTATTAATCGAGCAACCGCAAACTTTAACCGTGCCAGATTAGATGGCGCTTTTCAAGGGACTGATCAGCAGGTAATTGAGATGTCTCAATATTTGTTAAAGCATGATGGCTTATTTATTGGTAGTTCAGCAGCGCTGAATGTGATCGGTGCAATAAAGTTAGCTCGAAAACTTGGCAAGGGACATACGATCGCGACGATTCTCTGTGATGGTGGTGGGCGATATCAAAGCCGGATGTATAATCCAGAATGGCTTGCCGAAAAAGGGCTAACTCCTGTGGCTAAAGGATTGGAGTTTATTGATGATTAGTTCAGAGTTATCTCCAAAAAAATATCGACGCATCGGTGTTGGTGTGGTCTGGGATCGCGATCGCCAACTTGTACTGATTGATCGCCGTTTACCTGAAGGTGAACTAGCAGGATATTGGGAGTTTCCTGGTGGCAAGATTGGACCAAATGAAGATGCGATCGCTTGCATCAAAAGGGAATTGCAAGAAGAACTAGAAATTAATGTCGAAGTGGGCGCTCATTTAATTACCGTTGATCACGAATATGAAACTCTCAAAGTAAGTTTAATCGTGCATCAATGTGTTCATGTGTCTGGTGAGCCAAAGACGATCGCTTGTTCAGAAATTCGCTGGGTGACAGTCGATGAACTAGATAACTATCAATTACCTGCCGCTAACTATCAAATTGTTCAAGCTTTAAAATCAAATAACGCATCAATTTTTTGTTAACAAAGGAGAAAATTTACTGATGGAAGAAATCAGTGTAGAACAACTTGGCTCAGAGCTATATCAAGAAGGAGTTAGCAACTTTGAAAGAGGCAACTATCAACAGGCGATCGCTTTGCTCGAACGTGCGCGTGCTTTAGTTGCTATAGAAACTGTCTTGGGCGGTGAAATTTTAATATGGCTCGCTAATTCATATGACGCTGCTGGTAGAACTGAAGATGCGATCGCCTTATGTCGTAGCCTCAAAAATCACTCAGTCAGTAAGGTGCGGAAATCAGCTCGTTACGTACTAGGAATTTTAACTGCGCCGCAACTAGGCAAACTAGAAGGCGTTGTATCTGAAGTACCAATTTTACAATCTCCAGACACTTATCAGTCTGCATCAGCCGCCCGTAAAAGTTATGGCAATGCTGATCAAAAGCCATTTCGCGAAGTTTCTCTTCAGAAACCGAATAATAATAGCAGCAACAGCACTAATAATTTTTTGTGGTTGGCGATCGCAATTTCTTTATTGCTTTTAGCCTTTTGAATATGAGCGCAAGTCTATATTTTAAATGCTGTAATCATTAAACTCAAAAATGAATGCTATTCTGACTTATACTTTTGTTAAGTAAATTTAAAGTAAGTTTCAACTATTTCTGGGAGCAAATGGCGTAATGAGGAGAGCGATCCCCGCACAATGGTTTAATTTAGGAATGCACCTGTTTTCCATGGTATTTGGTCTATTTGGCTTAATTTTAGTATTACCGAATACCGCTTTTATTGAAAGCTTGTCCGAAACTGGTTTGCAAGTCTTTTCATGGGGAATGCAAAATGGCGGTGCATCCTACATGATTTTTGGCGCGATCGCTGCCTTCCTATACGGTAAGCAATCTATTGGACTAAAGCGCACACTCGCATTTTGTATTCCCGCGATCTCAATTTCTTTAACTAGCGAACTACTAGGCACTAGCACAGGCTTCCCCTTTGGCGCATATTCGTATCTAAGTGGATTAGGGTACAAGATTTCGGACTTAGTCCCATTCACAATCCCGCTTTCATGGTTTTATATGGGTTTCTCTGCCTTTCTTGTAGCCGCAACTTTAATGCGCTTCGGCACAGGATGGGTATATCGAATTAGTGCGATCGCTCTCGGTGCTTTGATGTTGACATCATGGGACTTTGTTCTCGATCCTGCTATGAGTCAAACTGCATACCCCTTCTGGGAATGGCATCAAGCAGGTGAATTTTATGGAATGCCTTACCAAAACTTTTTCGGCTGGTTTGGAACTGGTGCAGTGTTTATGACAGTTGCCTCGCTAATTTGGGGTAAAAACAATCAACCGATTCTCAACCGTGAGCAAATACTTTTTCCAACGATCATGTATGCAGGAAATTTTATGTTTGCGCTGATCCTGAGCTTTAATTCAGGCTTTTATGTTCCAGCATTGCTAGGAATCGTCGTAGGTGCATTGCCTCTGGCGCTGCTTTACTTCACCACACCCAACGGTGAGGTCGCTTCTGCAAATAATATCTCAGTAGTAAATTTAGATTCACCTAAAGTGGAAACGATCGCGACTCGTTAAAATTTTTTAGGTAGCGATTACTCGTATTGTTACAACATAAAACCCCGCAGAGAAAAACTCTGCTTTTCTTTGCGGGGTTTTAATTTATTTGCTTATTTACCTTGCATAGACTTTAATTCGCGCAAAATCATCATTAAACCTTTGTTTTGATGATCGATCTGTTCGGAAATTCTATCCATGCGCTGATTTAAGGTCTTGATCACATTGTCTTGATGCACTACGCGAGCATTTAACTCGTTAAATCTAGCGACAACTTCACGCTGAATTAAGTTTTCAATCCCTTGTACTAACAAAGTCTCGGTCGAAGTGAGTCGATTGAGAATCATCTGCATACTAGGCTCTTCAGAGATCGGCTGAGTTTGTCTAACAGTATTAGATGCAGATCTAGAAGGCTCAGATGCGACTTGTTGAACAGTTTCAGGAGGTAAAAAGTTTTGGATGCGGGCAACCAGCACATCTGCTTCAAATGGCTTTTCGAGAAAATCAAATTCAGTGAATGGCTCTGGTACATGCTCGGTTACTTGTTCCTTTAGCCCTGAGATCATAATTACAGGAACATTTTGTAAGCCTTCGACACGACGAATAGCCTGTAAGGTTTGATAGCCATTATATTTGGGCATCACGAAATCAAGCAAAATTAGGTCAGGGAAAATTTTGCGTGCGGCATCTAAACCTGATTTGCCGTCACTTGCCTCTAAAACATCATATTTACCAGACAAAATGCTTTTAACCATTTTGCGGATCATAATGCTGTCGTCAATTACCAGTACTTTCTTTGCAGTCATGGATTTGAAGAACCCGCCCAAATAGCTATGCGATAATACTATATTACAGTAATCGTCAAAATACATTAGAAATAAAGAGCCACTAAGCGTTTCTTTGTTTCTAATGTGTTTTTAAAGACGAGATCGCGTTAAACTAGTACATATTTATATTCTTTGGGATTTATGGCAAAACGTTACGCTATTGATTCAGCACAAGTTACTCGTCGTGTAGAAGAATTGATAAATGCTTCTTCTAACCGTTATCGAATTACTGTGCAAGTTGCTAATCGAGCCAAGCTCAGACGATATGAAGACGATGACTATGACGATCGCATGATGAAACCGATTTTACGAGCCATTATGGAAATGTCAGACGAAATGTCACAGCCTGAAATTCTTAGCGACTGAAATTTATAGCGATGGCGGCACTGAGTGCTGCCATTGTTTTTAAATACTATGAAGTTATTACGTGGTGAAGGTTGGCGGATCGGTCTGCGCTCAGATGTAGATACATATAAGGGTTTGGTGGGGGCAGATAGCTGGGCGATCGAGCTAACAGAAAGTGAGCTAAAAGATTTTTGTAAATTGGCAGTGCAATTGGCTGAGACCATGCAATTTATGTCTACAGAACTATCTGACGGAGAGAAAATTTCTTGTACGCTCGAAACTGAAGATATTAGTTTAGAGTCGAGCGGTTATCCTAATGCTTTTACATTTCACTTGCAGCTATTAAGGGGACGTCGATTAGAAGGATTTTGGGATGCGGCGGCTGTACCTTTTTTGTTAGAGGCGATCGCCAGTTTATAAAAATAGAGGGCACTTTGTACCCTCTATTTTTATTTATTCCATTGATTTTCTTGCTAAAGTAACTGCCTTAACGAAGCTATATATGCCTAAAGGTAAGCTAACTAGAAAAATTGCCCAAGTGATTGCAAACCCAAAATCTGGTGCGCCATAGGACAGTTCGTAGATGCAACCGACAAAGGCGATCGCTGACACTATAGAAATAAGCAGAATTAGTTGCGCTTTTATATAATCTGGTGACATAAATTAGGTCTGATGGGGTCTTAATGTTTAGTATTATTAAGTGTAAAGGTGAGGGGTACAATGCATCCCTCACCTTTAATATTCGCATATAGATTGATACGTGATGGACACCAAATATAACCCCCAGCAGATCGAACCTAAGTGGCAAAAAATTTGGGCAGAGAAGCAACTTGACAAAGCAAATAACGATGCAATTGGCGCGGCAGATGGCAGCCAGAAAAAGAAATTTTATGCTCTGTCTATGTTTCCCTATCCCTCAGGCGATCTGCACATGGGGCATGTCCGCAACTACACAATCACTGATGTAATTGCGAGATTTAAGCGGATGCAAGGTTATCAAGTGTTGCATCCAATGGGTTGGGATGCTTTTGGTTTACCTGCGGAGAATGCAGCGATTGATCGCAATACGCATCCTGCTAAATGGACTTATGCAAATATTGAGAATATGCGATCGCAACTCCAGCAAGTAGGATTGTCCTATGACTGGGATCGGGAGTTGGCGACCTGTTCACCGACTTATTATAAATGGACGCAATGGATTTTTTTGCAGCTTTTTGAGGCAGGTTTAGCCTATCAAAAAGAAGCCAAAGTTAATTGGGACCCAATCGATCAGACTGTGATTGCTAACGAGCAAGTCGATAATGAGGGGCGTTCATGGCGATCGGGCGCATTGGTGGAAAAGCGCAAATTGCGTCAATGGTTTTTCAAAATCACTGACTATGCCGAACAGCTTTTGCAAGATTTAGATAAGCTCACCGACTGGCCATCTAACGTCAAAATCATGCAGGCTAACTGGATCGGTAAATCTACGGGTGCTGAACTAAGTTTTCCGATTGTTGATATTGATGAAAAAATTACTGTATTCACGACACGCCCCGATACAGTTTACGGTGTGAGTTATGTGGTGCTTGCGCCCGAACATCCGCTAGTGGAGACACTCACCAGTAGCGATCAAAAAGAAGCTGTTGAAAAATTCATTCAAGAAGTTAAAAATCTTAGCGAAATTGATCGCACCTCTGACGATCGCCCAAAACATGGTGTAGCGATCGGGGCTAGTGTAATTAATCCGTTTACGGGAAAGCAAGTACCGATCTGGATTGCTGATTATGTCTTGTTTGAGTATGGCACTGGCGCAGTGATGGGTGTTCCTGCTCATGACACCCGCGACTTTACATTTGCCAAGCAATACAATTTACCTATTCAAACCGTAATTCTTCCTAATACTTCTCAAGCAGAAGATCTAGAGTTGAAGTCTGCCTACACTGAATCAGGTTTCATGACTAATTCGGGCGAATTTAATGGACTGGACTCAGTAACTGCAAAAACAAAAATTATTGAACTTGCCGAAACTGAGAAATGGGGAACTGCAAAAATCACTTATCGCTTGCGTGACTGGTTAATTTCGCGGCAAAGATATTGGGGCTGTCCGATTCCGATTGTTCATTGCCCAAAATGTGGGATTGTGCCTGTACCTCAATCAGATCTGCCGATCGCTTTACCTGAAGATGTAGAACTCACAGGTCGCGGCGCTTCCCCCTTAGCTCAATTGGATTCTTGGGTAAATGTCCTCTGTCCGAAATGTGGTACGGCTGCCAAGCGCGAAACCGATACGATGGATACCTTCATTGATTCCTCTTGGTATTTCTTGCGCTTTACTGATGCCAAAAATGATCGCGAAATTTGCGATCGCGAGGCTGTAAATAATTGGATGCCCATCGATCAATATGTTGGTGGTGTAGAACACGCGATTTTGCATTTGCTCTATTCGCGCTTTTTTACTAAAGTCTTACGCGATCGCGGCTTGCTTAACTTTGATGAACCATTTACTAGATTGCTTACGCAGGGAATGGTACAGGGTTTAACCTACATGAACCCTAACAAAGGCGGCAAGGACAAATGGGTTCCTTCAGCTTTGGTAGATTCTCAAGATCCTAAAGATCCCAACACAGGCGAACCTTTGCAAGCGCTCTATGCCACAATGTCTAAATCTAAGGGCAATGGTGTATCTCCGACTGTAGCGATCGCAAAATATGGAGCCGACACCTTGCGGATGTTCACTCTCTTTAAAGCTCCACCCGAAAAAGATTTGGAATGGGAAGATGCCGATGTTGAAGGTCAGCAACGCTTCTTAAATCGAGTGTGGCGCTTAGTTACTAACTTTGCTGAAACCAAGCAGAATGGAATTTCTAAAAAAGTTGATAAGAACTTACGCAGAGCAATTCACGTCGCAATTAAGGAAGTCTCCGAAGATTTCGATGGTGGCTATCAACTGAATACCGCAATTTCGGAAATGATGAAGCTGAGCAATGCTTTGCAAGATACTGAAGATAAGAGTTCGGCTACTTTCTTAGAAGGTGTGGAAACTCTCTTAACCTTGCTAGCTCCCTTTGCGCCGCACATCGCTGAGGAACTCTGGTCACTGATTGGTCACGAAGATTCGATCCATTTACAGACTTGGCTCACTTACGATCCCGATGCGCTCACCGTTGATGAGATTACCCTCGTCATTCAAATCAATGGCAAAGTGCGCGGCAGTCTTCAAGTTCCATCTAGCGCCAGCAATGACAAGCAAGCTTTGGAAGAATTTGCTCGTAATTCTGAAGCAGCAAAGAAATATCTGGAAGGTAAAGAGATTAAAAAGGTGATTGCAGTTGTAGGGAAATTGGTGAATTTTGTAGTTGTCTAGCTTTATTTAAGCAGGATGGTGCGTTACATTCCGTTAGCGCACCCCGCCAATTCAAGGATGAGTAAAGCCAGCATTTCAAAAGACAATGACATTTGATAATGGAAGAGAATTCTGTAGACATAAGAAGCTATCTGAAAGATTGGAGCTAAAGACTTTCTTCGCCAATCCATATCATTCGTGGGAGCGCAGATTGAATGAACATATTAATGGGTTGATTAGAGAGTTCTATCCCAAAAGCATTAACTTCAAAATCGTGAAAGAAGAAGACTTTCAGAGAGCAGTGGATCTCATAAATCACAGACCGAGAAAATCTCTTGACTATCTCACCCCTTACGAAGTATTCTTTGCTTCATCAGACTCCGTTGCATTTCATCGTTGAATTGGGGCTTTCTGTCGGAATGAATGATTAAAAGAGCAGAATATTTAAACAATACTAATGTAATTTTAGTACACATTTTGTAGTACTAGCAAATGTGTGTTTTAGTGCAGGATAAAGATGCGATCGCAAAATCAGGAGAGTTAAAACTTTAAAGTGAATGTCGAAATCAAGCTGATATCACCTGATATTATTAAATGAATTGTTTAGTTTCGGAGCATAAATCATGGGCGAGTCAAAGCGCCGTAAAGAAGTCATGGGCGAAAAATACGGGAGTACAGAACCTGTTGCTTCTTGGATACCTTTTTTGACCAAAGACAAGGCTGCCAAATTTGTCGAAGTTTCTACCCAATTTGCTTGGTATGGCATTGGTGCAATGGTGGTCATTTGGATAACGATTCGGTTTATTGGTCCCGCCTTTGGCTGGTGGCAACTTGCTGATTAATCTATGACCTGTCATTTATTAATTCCTGCGGCGGGTAGCGGCAAACGCATGGGAGCCGATCGCAATAAGTTGCTGCTACCTTTGCTGGGCAAATCGATTTTGCAATGGACTCTCGAATCGGCGATCGCCTCTAATGCGATCGCTTGGATTGGGGTGATGGGACAGCCGCATGATTATCCAGAATTTCAAAAAATTTTTAACGCGCTGAATACAACTAAACCCATTCGCTTGATTCAAGGCGGTGCGACTCGTCAGGCTTCAGTATTTAATGGCTTAAAAGCTTTACCCCTAGAATGCGATCGCGTCCTAATCCACGATGGAGCCAGATGTTTAGCAACGCCTGAATTATTTGATCGCTGCGATATTTCGTTGCAAACAATCCAAGGTTTTATCGCCGCCGTACCAGTCAAAGACACGATTAAAGTTGTGAATGGTCTGACAATTGTCAATACCCCTAACCGCGATCATCTTTGGGCTGCCCAAACTCCTCAAGGTTTTCAAGCAGATTTGCTCAAAAATGCTCACTTCAAAGCAGTTGAGTTAGGTTGGGAAGTCACTGACGACGCGGCTCTATTTGAGAAGGTTGGTTTACCTGTGAAGATCGTGATCGGTGAAGAAACTAATCTCAAAATCACCACTCAACAGGATTTAGCGATCGCCGAGTTTATTTTGAAACAGCGAAATATTTAAAAGAGAGCGTACAAAAAGCCCTCTCTTCTATGGCTTAAGACTGCGTAATACAACTAATAACTCACTATCTTCGCGCTTGAAGACTGGTAAAAATTCAATATGCTTATAGCGGACGATGCCATGGATATCAATGATGCAATAAGCACGTTTACTGCCAAACAAACCAGCTACGCCATATTTTTTGCAAACATCTTGGTTGCGATCGCTTAGCAACGGAAACTGTAAACCTAGCTTCTTGGAAAACTGAATATGCTTCTCGATTGGGTCAACACTAATACCCAGTATTTCTGCCCCAGCCTCGCGAAATTTTGTCCAATCATCTGCAAAGCATTGCATTTCACTTGTGCAAAGAGGAGAAAAGTCTCCTGGATAAAATGCTAGTACGACGTTTGTTTTACCTAAATAGCGGCTGAGCGTAATATCACCGCGATCGCCAGGCAAGGTGAAATCTGGAGCTTTTTGACCAACTTCGACAGACATATAATTTCCTGGATTACCTTTGATTTGAGATTTAGACTGGAACATAGCGTTTGGTTCACAGCTAACCATAATTTTATAACAATCCTTACATATGGAACGTCCTGAAAATCTAAGCATTAATCACTTGTTAACGGTCGAGCTATCTAGTCAACTCTATGCAGCTCTGCTAGAAAAAGTCAAAATAACTGGTAAAACAGAAACAGAATTAGTAATTCAAGGCTTGCAACAGGTTTTGGATAAAACTCATGCTCAAAAAGCTGAGAAAGATCGCTTTATAGCCTTAGAAGCTGCCTTAGAAGCAAAACTTAAGCAATATGTAGAAACCTTAATCAAAGATCGGGTTTCTGAATTGGGGACACAGTCGCCCAAGAATAATCTCGACTCAAATCTACAAACAAGCGATCTCAAGTCATTCGAGCGCGTTTTGCCATTACCGACAATTCGTTCTTTACAAGTAGGCGATCGCGTGCTGGTTTTAGAACCCGAAAGCCCCTACTACATGGCAAAGCTAATAGTAAGCAAGACCAGCCTAATTCGGGCAACGGTGCAAACCGACACAGGTGAGCAGACATTTTTAAAACGAGATTTGCGATTTGTCGAAGGCAAAACCTCTTCTCTTGATTAGAAAAATATTGCGAAGCATTACAGCCTCGACCAAACTTAAGTGAGATTAGAATATTTTATGAGATATATGTGGAAATGTAATACCTCAAAGTTAGCCCTAAAGATAGCAGAATCTATACTTACCGACAGTTAGACTTCGCTACATTTAGCCTTACTGATAATTTTTTATAAAACCGTAAATATATATAGAAAACAAGCTATTTTAGGTGTTATAAATCTAAATTACAGGTTTTAGATGTAATTTCTTGTTAAATGTCATAACTTAATCAAAATATTTAGCGTATTAACT
>JAYVVP010000098.1:0-15312 GCA_043786935.1 Pseudanabaena sp.
TCTATTCGATATGTCTTTTAACTGGCTTCAAATATACTTTTGTGTGTCTCACTTGACGGAACCAGTACCTGCAAATGGAAAGTACATTAATGCCAAGCGCAGCCCCAAGATCCATTTGATTCGAGCAAATTACGATTTACCTGAGCGCCTAATTAGTCTGCAAGTCCAAGATCATCATGAAATATTTACTTTTCATTTAGACCAAGACAGAAAATCGCTAATTAATTGGCTAAGCGAATTTTTTGGTCAACCTATAGAACTGCGTCAAAATATTAGCAATGGATTTCCTGATGATCCAGAAGCATGGGGAGCAACCATCATCTCCGAATCAACGCTTACAACTGTCCAGAGTTGGTATGAGAACTCACAGCCTAATCTAGAAAAACTCAGCCTAGAGCAAATTCGTCGCCGCTTCCGTACTAACTTAGAAATAGCTGATACAGAAGCATTTTGGGAAGATCATTTATTTGCCAAGTTAGACGAAACAGTGCCCTTTAAAATCGGCGATATCCAGTTGCTAGGGATTAATCCCTGTCAGCGCTGTCCTGTGCCTACTCGCGATCCCTTCACAGGTAAAATTTATCCAAACTTCCAAAAGATTTTTTCTCAACAACGAGAAGCTACTTTACCTACAAACGTAGAGAGATCGCGTTTCAATCACTTCTATCGTCTTGCTCTAAATACTCGCATTCCCTTAACAGAATCAGGTAAAATTCTAAAATTAGGTGATGTTTACAGTAAAGCCAAAGATTAGTCCCGATGTTGCTAATCTTTGGCTTTAAATAGAGCAGAAAGCGCTCAACTAATGCAAACCTTTTAACTGGCGAACAAGATGGATAATTTCTGGCAGAATTAGCTGCTCGATCGCTAACTTCACCGCATTACTTGAGCCAGGCAATGAAAATATCAATTTCCCTTCATAAATTCCTGCGACAGCCCGTGAAGCGATCGCTCTAGAGCCAACCTCTTGCCAACTCAGATAACGAAACATTTCACCAAACCCAGGAAGCGTTTTTTCCAGCAAAGCGGCGATCGCATCGTAAGTCGTATCTCGTGGCGCAATTCCTGTTCCACCATTGAGAATAACTGCATCTAGATCAGCGATCGCTCCTAATTTTTGCATCTGCACCCGAATCTCGTCAGGTTCATCTTTAACTAGGGTGTAGTAGTCAAGCTGATGCCCTGCATTAGTCATCGATTGTTTAATGAAGTTGCCGCTTTTGTCAGTCTCTGGCGTGCGCGTATCGCTAACGGTAATCACCGCAAAATGTACTTGATAGGACGGTGGATCTGGACAGGGATTTTGAGAGGGATTCATAGTTTTTTGTTTAGTATAACCTTGTAGTGTTTTAGCATTTGCAGCACCATCTCCAAGCTCACTACAATAATTTAGAACAATGCTGACCCATGTTAATATATCAAATGTGATATAAAGTGATATGGGAAATCAAAGTAAATCTTTAGTGTGGCTGCATGGTGAAGTTAAGACTCCGCCTTTCAGTCAAGAAATACGGGTAGAAACAGGCGTTCTACTTAGGCAATTACAGCAAGGAGTGTCTCTTGGATTACCACATTCTCGTCCTATGCCAAGTATAGAAGAAGGCTGTCATGAGTTACGCATTCGAGATGCTGATAAAAACTGGAGAATCATTTATCGAATTGATGCTGATGCAATTTTAGTTGTGGAAGTTTTTAACAAGTCAACGAGAGCGACACCCAAGAATGTGATTGAAGTTTGCAGAAAACGCCTTAGTAAATATGATGTTGATTAACAGGGATAATGCGATGGATTTAGATAAAAGAGCACGTTTAGAGTCTAAGGGCTGGAAAGTTGGTACGGTTTCAGATTTTTTGGAGTTAACGCCTGAAGAATCTGTTTTGGTAGAGATTAAGTTGGCTCTTAGTCAAAGCTTGAAGGAGCGTCGGCAAAATCTGATGACTCAAAATGAACTTGCTTCTAAGATGAGTTCTAGTCAGCCTCGGATTGCGAAAGCTGAAAATGGTGATGCTTCTGTTTCTATTGAGTTATTGATTAGGGCAATGTTGGCAACTGGCGCGACTCCTCAAGATATTGGACAGGTTATTGCTGCCGTGGGATAGGAGATCGCTTGAGGAGGTGGCAGCAAGTCGAGATATGTCGATAGATGCGTTGCTAAAATTTTATATTGGGAATGGGTTACGCGAAGATAAGGCTAAGCAATCGCAAATATGAGCAGTTATTTCTGCAAGTTCTGCAAGGTGTAGCGGCGAATTGGGATGAGCAGAGGTTATTAAAATTTTGGGGTGATCGCTAGAATAAATCTACAAAAATTTATAAGCTATGATTAAAAGGCAAAGAGAACAAATGTATGACGATCAAAGAGCAATTAATCCGCGAAATTGAGCAAGCACCTGAAGCATCTCTTATGCAATTCATGCAAATTTGGCAACTTGCGAAACATCCCTCTACTTATCAAGCTAAACCCACAAATACTAAGGTATCTGATTTTTTTCGTCAATCACCACTTGCAGAAGTTGCTGCTAATGGAGAGTTAGATCTTAGTCGCGATCGCAGCCCAGTGCCTGACCGATTTATCTTATGACTTATTTACTAGATACTTGCTTGATTTCTGAACTGGTTTCCAAACAGCCTAACCAAAAAGTTATAGATTGGCTTGATGCTCAAATCCCAGAAGTGCTTTATTTGAGTGTGATCACGATTGGTGAAATTGCCAAAGGGATTAGCAAACTTCTATCATCTCAACGAAAAGAAGATCTAGATATTTGGCTGAATCAGACTCTTCCTAATCGTTTTGCAGGAAAGATTATAGGTATTGATATTCAAACAATGCTGCTATGGGGTGAGCTAGTTGGCAGCCTTGAGAAGCAAGGGCGACCCTTACCGATGATGGATTCGCTAATTGCGGCTATCTCTATTCATAATTCTTTATCTCTTGTTACCCGTAATGAGAAAGATTTTGTAGGTTCAGGTGTTGTAATTGTCAATCCTTGGGCTAGTTAAAGCCCACATCTATATCTTATTCCCCCCTTTTTTCTTGATATATGGCTTACACTTCACAAGTCTCAATGCGAGAAAAGAAGTACCCTCTACTCCTCCCCCTCACTTCCTCCCTAAGAGGAAGATGTCCCTTCACATTTATAAAATTATTCTTAAAAAATTGGTCGGGATAGTCAACCAATTTACCCTCGCTTTTCCATGCAGTGCGATCGCAAAATTCATTCCAAGTTTTAGAACTCGGATAACTAAAATCTAGAATACCACCACACTCGACATAAATCTGCTTCTGAACGCTAAAGCCAAACTCAAACCCATGTTTCCTGCTATATTTTACCCACAGGCGATCTAGCGTTAACAAGTCTTCGCAAGGAAAATTTTTAATATTTTCTAACTCTAACCATCCCTCTTCCTCCCGATTCGTTACCTTGAGCATCAACTTCCTAGTTTCCTGATCCGCCTCATACCATTGCTGATTTTTGAGATACTCTTCTAATTGTTGATAGAGTAACGCCTTGACATCTCCCATTAAAGACTTGAGCCGACTATTCCAACCTTGATCGATCTTTTCAGGGTTGCGATACTGACGCAAGCACTCAAAAGCTAACTTTGCCGAATCTGCTCCCAACTTGCAGACCTGTTCCAACATCTCCGTAAATTGCTTAGGTGGTAACTGGGCGGTATAAAACAAAACGGTTTCGCGCCAAGCATCGGATTTATCCCAATTTTCTAAAATCATGGCATAGGATTGTTCGCCTATCTGTTCCAAATAAGATGCAGCAAAATATCCCTGAAAACTGAGATGGGGAAATTCATACTCACCCAAATCGCGCTGTACCAATAATTCGCCTACAGTTTCTATCTGTTTTAAAAAGTCCTTTGGCTCAACATCTTCTTCAGCAAATACTGGTTGCTTTGCCAAAAAATTTAAAAGATTGTTTTGTTGAATTGATAAGCGATCGGCTTTCAATAAACCGAGAGCGATCCTTTGCAAAATATTTTGATTCTTCTCAAATGGCAGTAGCATCTTAATCCCCCTAGCTCTAGGACGATCTTCTAATTGCAGTTTGCAAATATTTTTATAAAGCTCAACCTTACGGCGCGGCAACTCCAAGCCAACATCAAAGCGATGAAAGGTAGTGAGCATATTTAGCAAAAGTGGATTCTTGGCGAGTTCCTGCAATTCAGAACGGTTAGGATCTTGCAACTGTTCGATTAAGTCCTGAGCTTTGCGCTCAGCCGCATCTTTTGCTTGCCTCTGAGCATGGCGATCGCGATCGTGAAAGCACCGTTCTTGGCAGAGATACCAACGATTTACAAAATCTTCTTGCTGATCGGGGCTAAAGTCTTGAATAATTAGGGGTGTATCAGGACGAGTAGCCACATAGTCTTCATATCCTGCGTCGTGAGGTCAAGATAAAGACCGATTGATCATATTCTTGCATCTGGTCACTAATCCAATAACTAACCTTGCGGCGATAGCTCTCTGGTAACTCGTCAAACCCATCTAGCATCACCAAAGCATCGCCCTGATTTAGCAAGTTCTCAGCCCATTTTGGCGGTGGTTTTAGGGGTTGATTCTTTTTAGAGATTTTCGGCAAATGGAAACTGGTGATCAGTTCAGGTAAGTTCGGGATCGAGTCTTGGCTAAGGATGCCTTGATCCTGTGTCCAATCGCGTAAGAAAATTAAGAAAGGAATCAATTTAGGAGCGTTAAACTTTCGATGTTTGCCTTGTCCATAGATAAGCGCGATATGTCTGAGCAAAGTAGTTTTCCCAAAACCTCCTCTTTTGCGAATTACCATTTGCCGAAATCGATGCTCTTTGCGCGATCGGCGTAGTAAATCCCATATTTGCAAGTTGGCTTCACTCTGTTCACCACTAAGCGCCAAAGGGACAAATACCTCCTCTAGCATCGGTATTGCCGTTTTATCTGGGTTATATCCTTCCGTTACATAGCGCGTAAAAGGTTTAACCTGCTGTTTGAGATATTTCTCATCAAATCCTGCAAATTGCCATTCAATTGCTTCTTTTAAACTTTGGTTGAGATTATCTAATCCCGCAACAAATGACACCGCATCAGTTTCTGCCCGTTCACTGTATATTTCGACTAACTTCTCAATAAAGTTTTTGCTATAAGCAGCCCATACTACTGATACTGCCGTAACAGGAAACAGTGCGATCGCCGTTACCCATTCTTGCTTGAGTAAAAAAGACGCAAATGCAAAGCTCGATCCTCCTAAAGGCGACCATCGGGCGACGGCAACAAGCGATCGCTGGACAAATCTCTTTTCAGGACTAGAATTAGATTTCTTTTCTGGCTCTTGAGTCATGGTGTTTAGGGCGATCGCTTTTCAGGCATTATAAACCCATCAAATAAGATGCCATACAAGAAAGGCGATCGCGTAATTCCAAAAATCCTTAACTCCTTAAAGCAAATTGAGATCAAAAAGCCCAAATTCACAACAAAAATTTGGGCTTTCCTTACCAATATCTGCAACGCGCAACTTAGGCTTTGTTTAGACTCATGCCATTGGTCTCAGCATAACGATTCATAAATCTCAGGAAGCGCTCCCATTCATTTTCGCCATTGATTTTATGAATTGCTTCAATTCCTGCTGATTTGCCATTGACAAATTTAGCGTTGACGTTGCGAGTCACCATTTCGCCTTCATCATCAATCATATACATTCCCAAAATCTCGTTATTACCAGCATTTTTGCCAGTCATACAGTTAGGTGCATCAAAAATAAACACCGCAACACTGGTATCGCCATCCTTAGATCGCGTAATTTTTACATCAGTAGCTTCTTCATCAATGCCGAGCGATAACTGTATTTTTGCTGTCATTTTTTAAAACCTTGAAAAAACTTCTTAAAAAGAATAGTTGTATTAACATAACCCAAAATCAACGCAACACAAATGACGTTAATCAAACACAACAGTTCTCAACCCCAACCCTGAACCTGCCGACTGTCCATAAACCAATACACGACTTTCTAAATGTTGTCTCACTGCTCTTGCAAGGACAATGCGCTCTAAATCTTTACCTTTACGAATGAGATCAGTAACCGAATCACGATGCGAAACACGAATTACATCTTGTTCAATAATTGGTCCCTCATCGAGTTCCTCGGTTACATAGTGCGCGGTCGCCCCAATAATTTTTACGCCGCGTTTGTAGGCGCGATGGTAGGGATTGGCTCCTGCGAAGGCTGGCAAAAATGAATGATGAATATTGATGACTTGTGGAAATTGCAAAAGAAAGTCGGGACTTAAAACCTGCATATATTTCGCTAAAATCACTAAGTCAATTTTGTATTGTTTCAGGATGGCAAGCTGTTGCTTTTCTTGTTCTAATTTATTGTCAGCCGCGATCGCAATGTGATGATAATTAATTCCAAAATTATGAGCCACCTTTTCTAAATCGGGATGGTTACTAATCACTACAGGGATAACTGCTGAGAGTTCATGCGATCGCTGACGCAAAATTAGGTCATACAAGCAATGATCTTGTTTAGATACAAAAATCGCAATCCGATTTACATAATCAGAAAACTGAATATTCCATTTAGCGTGGATTTCTGTTGCCAATTTCTGAAAGGTCGGCGCAATTTCTTCACGCGCTAGATCAAAAGTGTCTAAGTCCCACTCAACCCGCATTAAAAATAGTCCAGCCGTACTATCAGCATGTTGATCGGCATGAAGAATATTTCCGTCATGAGAAAACACCCAGTCCGAAATTTTTGCAACTAAACCTTTTTGATCGGGACAAGAAACAAGTAAAGTCGCAGTAGTCATAATTTAGGCTGCCATAAATATTTTCGCAAATCAATTTTACCTGCTTCATTAAAACTAATACCTTCGCCCTCAAGTAGCGATCGCTGCAAATAGTCAGTACCAAAACGCAAAGGCGAAAGCGAAACCTCACCCTTAGCATTTACCACCCGCTGCCAAGGAATATCTAAAGTTTTCATGTCAACTCGGTAAAGCGCATATCCCACCACACGCGCCTTTCCCGCTAAATTCGCCAACTCAGCTACCTGCCCATAGGTGGCAACTCGCCCTTTGGGAACTTGTCGCACAATTTCATAAATGCGATCGTAAGAGTTGGATTTATCATTCATTAGGTTGCTGACTATAGTATAAATTTATTTTTTTTATCGATGTTAGTGACTCAAATCACTTTCTTTTCCTTAAAACTTTAGCTACTATAGTAAATGTCAAATCATCAAGACATTTGCACTGGAGAAACTTCAATGTTAGCGGCGGAATGTATTGGTTCCAGGGCTACAGTAAACATAGAGGAAAAGCGCCGAACGACTACGCGCATCGCTATGCGAGTACCGAGGAGGTGCTACGGAGAACCAATTATTTCTCGCCTCTCTTGTGAACACGGACTAACTATAAATATTATTGCTGCACTTCTTGGCGAAAGTCCAGACGATGACGGTTGGTTCACTTTAGAACTTACTGGAACTACTCAACAGATTCAAAGTGGAATTATTTATCTAGAAGATCTAGATTTAGAAATTTGGGATAAAACGGCTGTCGAAGACGAAAGCTGGTAAACAAAAGAGAAAGGCTTGCTAAGCAAGCCTTTCTCTTTTGTAAAGGATAAGGGGCTTAAGCCCCTTTTTTTATGGTTATTTGTTAGGCTGAGGAGTCAAACGCAAGTAAGGCTTTACAGGATTAAAACCTTTAGGGAATTTTGTCTTGGCTTCTTCGTTAGAAACTGAAGGCACGATTACACAATCATCACCATCTTTCCAGTTAGCAGGTGTAGCAACGCTATAGTTGTCGGTCAGTTGTAATGAATCAATCACACGCAAGATTTCGTCAAAGTTGCGACCTGTGCTAGCAGGATAGGTCAAGCTAAGGCGAAGTTTTTTGTTTGGATCAATGATAAACACCGATCGCACAGTCAATGTGTTACCTGTGGCTGAGTTAGGGTGAATCATGTCGTAAAGTTCGGAAACTTTCTTATCTTCATCAGCCAGAATCGGATAGTTAAGAGTAGCGCCTTGAGTTTCTTCGATATCGCTAACCCAACCTTTGTGCGACTCAACGCCATCTACGCTCAATGCGATCGCTTTGATATTACGCTTATCAAATTCGCCTTTAAGTTTAGCTACGGTTCCCAGTTCAGTAGTACAAACAGGTGTGAAATCTTTAGGGTGAGAGAATAAAATTGCCCAGCTATCGCCGATCCACTCATGGAAGTTAATTGTCCCTTCGGTAGAATCTTGAGTAAAATCAGGTACGGTATCGCCTAAACGCAGTGTCATAATTTTAATTTAGTATTTTAGTTTGATCTTCAGTGTTGCAAATCTAAGATACAAGATTACAGGAAAAATTGATAGCTTCATAGAGCGGTATTCCCATCGCCTTACTGTAGATTATAGCTTTGTCTCATCGAACGTAGTTTCGCAGAGTACAGAAGCTCAGCGATTTGAGCATTTCGCCTGTGGGTTAAACAACATACTTCAGAGAATAAATGATTGACATTGTGGAATC
The DNA here is from genome assembly GCA_043786935.1 of Pseudanabaena sp. Lineage (GTDB taxonomy): Bacteria > Cyanobacteriota > Cyanobacteriia > Pseudanabaenales > Pseudanabaenaceae > Pseudanabaena. The sequence goes on from JAYVVP010000098.1 coordinate 8,513, forward strand.
TTTACAGGAAACTTAGTAACTACGAGATTAGATGCTAAAAGCGTTTAACTCACCTGCTAAAAGCTAAAAACTAATAGCAAAATCTGAAAAATACCAATCGCGGAACTGGCGGAATTGGTAGACGCGCATGTTTCAGGTACATGTGTTGAAAGACTTGGGGGTTCAAGTCCCCCGTTCCGCATTAGGCAATAAAAAAGCTTGCTATGCAAGCTTTTTTATTGCCGAGAATTACGTTTTGGATGCTGCCAATAATGCGACATAGTTCTTCTGCATCGGGATGTATGCTTTCAAATCTAGAGGAACAGCACATACTTCAGGTGTATCCCCTGCCCTTGCTACTCTCAAACATCTTGCACCAATATATCGGCTCCCAGCCCATTTATCACTTGTAGGGATGATGCAGAGTAACTCCTGAAGGCAGATCAAAGCCATAGAGTTTGCTGAGTTCCAATCGCCAGAAGCTACGATCGCCGATTTGCCAGTGATGTTCTAAGCCAATATCTGCGGAAACTCGCGCTCTGATTTCGACATCTTTCACCCTTAACAACACAATTGTCTCTGAGCCAAGTGCTTCTACTAGCTCCACAGTTCCTTCAATATGAGCGTTGTCGGCGGTTGCAGGTTGTAAATCTTCAGGACGAAATCCTAATGTGAATGGGCGATCGCTACCAATTTCGCTACCAATTAAAGAAATTGACAAATCATTAATGGCGATCGCTTTGATTAAACTTTCACCTTGTAAGCAATTATTGCTATCTACATTTACAGGCAAAAAATTCATCGCTGGTGAACCCATAAATCCTGCGACAAATTGGTTTGCAGGTTTACGATAAATATTTAGAGGTGTATCTACTTGCTGAATATCACCCTTGTTTAAAACCACAATCCGATCGCCCATTGTCATTGCTTCAACTTGATCGTGCGTTACGTAAATTGTGGTGACTTGTAACTGCTTTTGTAGTTGCACGATTTGAGATCGCGTGTCACTGCGTAGTTGAGCATCGAGATTTGATAATGGCTCATCCATGAGAAATACTTGCGGATTGCGGGCGATCGCACGACCTAGGGCAACCCGTTGTTTTTGTCCGCCCGATAGCTCTTTGGGCTTGCGATTGAGTAAATGAGAAATCTGTAAAGACTCCGCCACTTGTTGCACCCGCTCGTCAATTTCGGTGCGTTGTTTTTTTTGCATTGGCAACCATGCAAACTTATGCGATCGCTGTCGTCTCAAACCAAACGCAATATTGTTGTAGACGGTCATATGTGGGTAGAGCGCATAGCTTTGAAATACCATCGCAATATCGCGAACTTTTGGTGGCAAATGATTGATTTGGCGATCGCCTAGATAGATTGAGCCATCGGTCACTTCTTCCAATCCTGCAATTAATCGCAACAAGGTACTTTTTCCACATCCAGAAGGTCCCACTAATACCAAAAACTCGCGGTCGGCAACCTCTAGGTCAATTTCATGAAGAACAATATTTTGTCCAAATTTTTTAGTAACACCACACAAACGAACGGGAGCCATTGCAAAATATCCTAAAAGTAGCCTGACTGATTTTATAGCAATCGCTTCTCAATTCTAGGTTTATTGATTTTGATGAATGTTCGATAAAAGTTTTACTTAGGATATAAAACCAGAAGATAACAGGCGGCGCGGCGCGCTGCCTCTCGCTTTTTGGGTTTTAGTTTGTACTAACTAAATCTTGATTTGCTATAACTGTGACAACAATAGCTACATTGCTTTGGCAATTTGCTACAATTAAAAATTGTGATTATTTTAAGAGCGTAAGTCTTGATAGAACGCTATACATTACCCGAAATGGGACGACTATGGACAGATCGGCACAAGTATCAAACTTGGCTGAAAGTTGAGGTAGCCGTTTGCGAAGCACAGGCTGAGTTGGGATATATACCAGCCGAGGCTGTCGAAGAAATAAAGTCGAAAGCAAATTTCGATACCGATCGCGTTAATGAAATTGAATTAACCGTCAAGCACGACATGATCGCGTTTTTGACCAATGTGAATGAATACGTGGGTGACGCAGGGCGCTACATTCATCTTGGTTTAACAAGTTCCGATGTGCTGGATACTGCACTTGCCGTGCAATTAGTCGATAGCTTAGAAATTATCCAAGCACAGTTAGAATCAGCGATCCAAGCAATCCGCTATCAGGCGCAGCAACATCGCTATACGATCATGTCTGGGCGTACTCATGGCATTCATGCTGAGCCGATTACATTTGGGTTTAAGTTGGCTGGTTGGTTAGCAGAAATGTTGCGCCATCGCGATCGCCTATTGACCTTGAGCAAAAATATTGCGGTCGGAAAAATCTCTGGTGCAGTTGGGACATATGCCAATGTTGATCCGCGCATTGAAGCGATCGCTTGCCAAAAGCTAGGACTACAACCAGATTGTGCATCTACACAAGTAATTTCTCGCGATCGCCATGCCGAATATTCGCAAGTACTCGCTCTAGTTGGCGCTTCAATCGAGCGGTTTGCTGTCGAAATTCGTAACCTTCAGCGTACTGATGTTTTAGAAGTCGAGGAATATTTTTCTAAAGGGCAAAAAGGCTCCTCGGCAATGCCCCATAAGCGCAACCCAATTCGCTCTGAGCGGTTGACAGGGATGGCGCGGTTGCTGCGTGGCTATGCTACTACGGCACTAGAAAATGTTGCTCTCTGGCATGAACGTGACATTTCTCATAGTGCGGCTGAGCGCGTAACTCTGCCTGATGGATGTATTCTCACCCATTTTATGTTGGTAGAAATCACAGATTTAGTCAAAAATCTGTTGGTGCATACTCACAACATGGAGCGCAATCTCTATTGCTATGGCGGTGTGGTATTTAGTCAGCAAGTATTGCTAACTTTAGTAAGTAAAGGGCTGAGTCGTGAAGATAGCTATGCGATCGTTCAAAAAGCGGCTCACTTGGCATGGAATAAACCTGAAGGCGATTTTCGTAAGCTAATTACGGAAGATGAAACAGTGCAATCAACTCTCTCTGCTGAAGAAATAGAAGCCTGTTTCGATCCTAATAAACATCTTAAAAATCTCGACCAAATCTATCAGCGTTTAGGTATTTAGGACAAACTTATCCTAAATTACAGTGGAGATACAGCGCCTAGCGCCGTATCTCTGATACTTTTAACTAGACTACTTTCTAGCGCTTGACGAGTAATGATTAAGGAACTCTCCTACTAAATACAAAGATCCACAAAGGATGACAATATCTTGCGATCGCTGATTATCAAAAGCAGCTTTTAGAGCTAAGTCTAAACAGGAATAGGAGTGAGGAGCAATCTTGAGAAGGGAAGTGGCAATCTTGGCTAAATCCTGTGGTGATGTAGTTGCAGAATTAGGAACGGGCACTGGAAAAAGTAAATCGTCAGCATCTAAAAGCGCCTTGAGAATTCCCGATTGGTCTTTAGTATTGAGAATTCCCATTATCCAACACTTGCGTTGATTGGGGAAAGCCTGATCTATAAACTGTCTAAGATATTCTGCCGCCGCCACATTATGCGCTCCATCAATTAAGATTTTGCATGGCTTGCCATTGAGATTAAATTCTATCCATTGCAATCGCCCTGCCCATTCGACATTTGCCATACCTGCCCGAATCGCATCATCGCTAATTTGCCAACCATGAGTTCTTAATGAGTGAATAGCGGCGATCGCGATCGCGGAATTAATCAACTGATGCTTACCTAATAATGGCAAAGGATAGGCAAAGTCTTGCCAGATTGCACCTGTATTAGTTCGTTTGGCAGAACTTACCCAAGTTACAGGAGATTCGCATTCGGTTACTTTTGCTTGCAGAGATGAGATTGCTTCAGGATCATTTTCAGCAATTACGACTGGACATCGGGGTTTGATGATTCCTGCTTTTTCATAAGCGATCGCTCCCAATGTATTGCCCAATTGTTGACAATGATCGAGGCTAATTGAGGTAATCGCACAAACTAGAGGGCGATCGCATACATTTGTCGCGTCTAATCGACCACCTAACCCAGTTTCTATGATCGCAATATCGAGATTTTGTAAGGTTTTTTGTTGAGCAAAATACCACCACATCGCTGCTGTAATTACTTCAAATTGGGTGGGAGGAAATTCGGGTGCGATCGCCTTTTCAACTTGATCCAAAGCGTCTAATAAATTCTCATTACTAATCCATTCACCATCAATGGTGATCCTCTCTCGCCAGTCAAGCAGATGTGGTGAAATATAGCGCCCGACTCGATAGCCAGCCGCTTGTAAAATTGATAGCAAAAAAGCACAAACAGAACCTTTTCCATTTGTGCCAGCAACATGAATTATGGGAATTTGTTGGTGGGGATTTCCTAGAGAATTGAGCAGTTGTTGGATGCGCTCTAAACCTAGATGAATACCAAACTTATCGAAGTTGGCAAGAAATTTTTCAGGAGATTGGTTAGTTAGCTTTGGAGACATGTACTTCTAAGGCATAGATTTTGCCTTGGGCATCAACTTCGGCAATATGTCTGCCTTGCATTGCGAATAGTTCGCCACTATCACGTTTGCCAGCGATCGCCCAAATGGCTTCTAGTCCATTCTCAGTTCTTCTGGTTGTCCAAACACGCTGCATCCCCGAATAAGTATTAAAAAATGTTCGATACAATTGCGAGATCGCTTCTTTACCAACTACTTTACGTGCTCCCGCTGGTTGAACTTCGGCTGCTTCGGCAAAGAGTTCTACCAATTCGCTAAACGCTTGTTCGTCGTCGTTAGCGCGGTCGGAAAGCTTAAAATATTGGTCTAAAACGGTCATATTTCTTTTTTATGCAGATTGTAAACTTATGTTAAGCCTTGTATAGCAAAAGTTTCTTCATCCGACAGGGTGCAATTAGTTAAAAATATTTAGAGTGCCGAAGCTAAAGGCAAGAATGCCAGTAATTCCTAAAAGTGTTAGTTGTAATCTCTTTAATACAGGTTTAATTTCGTAAGTTATTAGCAAACGATCTTTTACTAAATCTGCCTCTGGTTTTTCCCAAGTTTGCCCGTCATACCAGCCTGACTCTTCATAAAAAACCTTGTCGCTATCGAGGCGTTGTTTTACGTGTCCCCATCCTGATAGCAATAGTAAAATTGGCAAAATTAGCCCCGCTGATCCACCAATGCAACTTACACAAATGAACTGCCATAAATGTCGGCTAGGTGACTCAATGCTCATTGCTACAGGCAAAAAAACAACTGTAAAACTCACCCACATCAAAAATAATATTCGCAAATATTGCGATCGCTCTAGCTTTGCCCAACGATAAAAGAAAGCTTCCTTAAGCTCAATGTATTCATTAAGTGGTTGTTGATCTTTGGGAACTGGACAGGTCATGGGTAATGCGGTGATGAGCAGATATTTTGTCAGTTTACCAATAAGCCATCGTCAATGGGGCGATCTGTTAAAGGTAATATCATTCAATATTTGGGAAGTTTTAACCAAATTGATGTGATTGCGCTTCCCAAACGTACTTGCGGCAGACCTCATAGGCTTCACGAGTGAGGGCATTGGGGGGATTTCTGAATACTGAATGATAGCGCAATCGATTACAACATACCTCTAGCCAGTCCTGCCAATCACCGCCGCGCCATAGGCGAATGGTCTTGTCATCACTGCCAGAGACAATCTGCTTGCCATCGGGGCTAAAGGCGACCGACCAGACCCCATGCTCATGACCCTGAAATGGTTGACCGATCTGGTTGCCATGCAAGTCCCACAGGCGAATGGTGTTGTCATTACTGCCAGAGACAATCTGCTTGCCATCGGGGCTAAAGGCGACCGACATGACCCCATTCTCATGACCAAGCCAACATTGAACCTCACGAGCAAGTTCTACATTTGACCGCAATAGGCTCTGGATCGGTGCAAGAACCTGTCGATTTAATTTCTCTAAACTCGTTCCTGTATTTTTGATAGTTTGTACTGAGGCACTGACGCTGCGAATGGGCGGCAAATTCAAAATTCTAATTGCTTCTTCCCGTAACTTAATCTCTATCAAGTTTCGCTCAATAAACGCCACCTTGTCCGTAGCATTTTGTTCGCTCTCTTGGTAATAGTTCCACGCTGCCGCCGACAATAAAACTTTCATACTCGACAATTTTTCCCTCACCTCTAACATCAACCCATTCGGCAACAGATAATCCTCCGAATTCCCCTTCTCTTGCCACTCCTTACAACCATCTTCCACCCGATCGCCAAGTCTTCGCAGATCGCGATCTTCTAACCGCCATTCTGCAAACCTTTGCCATCCTTCCATCAATGCCTCATGCGCCAAATCTACCCATGCAGATCTGTTTTCCTCTTTCCCTGTCACTAATAACCTACCATTCACCAGTTCCTCCAATACGATTGCTATTGTTTCCCGTGCTCCTTCACCCCCCAACTCTAAAAGTTCCTGCTTCGATTGTGGAGGCTGGCGCGTATCTTTTTCCGCTTTGCCCGTGCGTACTCTTTTTAAACAAATACATTTTGCCCATTCCTGCTCTTCTTGTTTGAGCTGCGTATAAATTGTCTCTGCATGTTGGTTTAACGCTCCCATTACCCTACCCATGCCTTCATAGGTAGCAAGTGTCATCCGACGTTGTTCTCGCTTTTCCCACAATTGCGTCAGGGTAAACTCTAGCAACGGCAAAAAGTTCTTTTCATTTTGCACATCCCGCAAAATCGTATTTAGTAAACCCTCGCCCAGTTCGTATTGACCTACCACAGTAGGAGCCACGATCGCTTCTCGTAATTCCTCCTCATTCATCGGCAACAACAACACCTGATGCTGCTGAATCACCT
>JAYVVP010000099.1:0-5678 GCA_043786935.1 Pseudanabaena sp.
TTGGAAAAACAGGGCGCAAAAAACTGACATAAATCGCCAATGTCGAAGAAGCTGCCGTACCAAAGCAACAAGCCAAAATTGCACATAGTTCACTGCGAGTCATTTTCGGCAAATATGGCTTTACCACGATCGCTGCCTCAATACCGACAAAAATATTTGCTGCGCCGCTCAAAGCTTCTGCACCACTCAAGCGCATTGTCCAGAAAAACAACTTAGCAAACACATTAACAACTATTTGGATAATGCCAAGATTTTCGAGCAAGGCCATAAGCCCTGAGAAGAAAATCACCGCAGGTAAAGCCCGAAAAGCAAACACATATGCTAAACGATTGGTAGTGCAGTACCGAGCATCTGGATTCGCTACATTGGTTAGCCCATCTAACAAAACTTGTCCAGCAGCGCAAGTGCCATCAGGTCTAATCGGTAATAATGCATAGGGTTCCTGCCCCGTTGGTGGCACAATCAATCGCCCAAATACAAATCGCGCCCCAGCATCTGCCGAAGCAAATATGCCATCTAGCAATTCACTAAACAATCGCAACCACTCTCTAGTTTGAGGTTGCTGAAAAACTAGGTAGCCTAGCACCAACTGTAAGCCAATACCCCAAATAATGACGCGCCACGGAATGACTCTACGATCCTCCGAAAAGATCCAAGCCACAAAGCACAAACCAAAAATGCCGAAAAAAGAAACAAAATTCAGGTAGGTCATTGGCGTTTGAGAGTGAAATTAGTCAAAGATTACAGTGATTTGCGCTGAAGTAAAACTCAGAATTTTATTAAAAGTATTACAAATCAATATTTTTAATAAAATTTTGGAGGTTTATTCAAATTACAAATTGCTGTAAAAAGATAAATTGGTTTTATGCTTGCAAAATTCAATCAAAATGTTAAGATAATAGACGCTTTAAACCATGTCCGATTTCGTTAAAGGAATAAACTGTGGCAAACATCAAATCCGCGAAGAAGCGCATTCAGATCGCTGAGCGCAACCGTCTGCATAATAAGTCATATAAGTCAGCCGTCAAGACTTTAATGAAAAGCTATTTAGAAGCCGTTGACGCTTATAAGGCAAATCCTAGCCCTGAAGCTCTAGAATCAGTTAATGCTAAGCAGTCTTTGGCTTATAGCAAAATTGATCGTGCCGTCAAGCGTGGAGTACTCCATAGCAATACAGGCGCACGTCGCAAGTCAAAACTTTCAGTAGCTCTCAAAAAAGTTACTGCTGTCAACTAGGCGTTTAGCAACTGCGTATTCGGGCAGGTTGTAAAATAATCGCGTTTCCCTACAGCTACATCGTCTGCGATCTTGAGAGTTTCTCAGCCTGTCCCGCCTACCATCATTTACTAAATCTCTATGTCTAATATTGATAAGGATCGGTATGTAAACCCTAAATATAGGTATAGGGGCGTTTTTTCTCCAGAAAATTTAGCTTTTGATGCTAATTTGCAAGAATTTACAAATCGCATCTCGATCATATGCGCCTTAGAAACTGGTGGTAGGATTTCACCCATCGAAGCCTATCAACAGATCAAAGATCTGTGGACTGAACTAGATCAATCGAAACAAAATCTTTTAACTGATGATTGATTTTATTTTGAAACATAGTCTGACTAAAGATTATAAGTCTTTATCAATCTCTACCGTAGGTATAAATTCTCGAAAAGATTGTTTACAATCTTTAACATAGGTTTATACTATATATAAATTAACTTCATTTTGCTGATTTCTCCCATTGCATGACTATCCAAAGCAATCTTTGGAAGCTGAGGTTTTCATAAAAAAGCTCTTTTTAAATTGCTTAAAATCTAGGGCAGAGATGTCCTTCGGCTTTGTTAGTGATTGTTTATCGCGTGCGATTGGCAGAATAGGCGAACTGTTCGTAGAACAAATTTGCTGCAAATCTTAGGATCATCAATGCCCTCATCTTTTCTATCTCTCGGTATCTCTGAAGCAAGAGTTGCTAAGCTCGAATCTATTGGTTTTACAGAACCTACCGCCATTCAAGAGCAAGCAATTCCCCAACTGCTCGCAGGAGCAGATGTACTTGGTCAAGCTCAAACTGGTACTGGTAAAACTGCTGCATTTGCTTTACCAATTTTAGAGCGTTTGGATCTCAATAGCGACTCCTTACAAGCGCTGATTTTAACTCCTACTCGTGAGTTGGCGATTCAAGTTGGACAAGCTTTACGTAGCTTTAATACTAAGCCAGGCGCTAAAATTCTCACTGTATATGGTGGATCTGACATTAGTCGTCAAATGATCCAACTGGAACGCGGCGTCCATGTAGTTGTCGGTACTCCTGGTCGGGTCATCGACTTGATGGAGCGCGGAAAGCTGAAACTAGAGAATCTTGCTTGGTTTGTGCTTGATGAAGCTGATGAAATGCTCAATATGGGCTTCATTCAAGATGTAGAAAGGATTTTGGTAACTACTCCTTCTACTAAGCAGAGTACTTTCTTTTCCGCAACTATGCCCCCAGCGGTTAAGCGTTTAGTTAAGAACTTCTTGAAATCACCTGTCACCGTGAAGGTTGAGACTGAGGATTCTACGCCTACTCACATTGACCAACAGATTTATCTGGTTCCCTATCACCTGAGTAAAGAAGAAGCTTTATTGCCGATTCTGGAATATGAAGCTCCGACTTCGGCACTTATTTTTGTTCGCACTAAGGACTCTGCTAGCAGACTGACTGAAATTCTGCAAGCTTCAGGACATAGTGTCGATGAGTATCACGGCAATCTGTCCCAGTCTCAGCGTGAAGCTCTGTTACGCCGTTTTCGTAATCAACAAGTGCGTTGGGTAGTCGCAACTGATATTGCAGCACGGGGCCTTGATATCGATGGGTTGACTCATGTATTTAACCTTGACATTCCAGACGATCCTGAGCGTTATGTTCACCGTATCGGTCGGACTGGTCGTGCTGGTAAGAAGGGTATTGCAATTACTTTAATCTCTGGAAAAGAGCGTTATAAGTTGCGTCAATTGGAACAGCAAGTGGGTATGCCTCTTCCTCCTCAGCCTTTGCCTAATGTTGCTCAGATTCAAGAGCGCCGCATTGGTCGCTTTACTGAGCAAATCCTGCAAGCTTTGACAGGTGAGCGTTTGGCTTCGTTCTTGCCCTTGGTCTCACAGTTGGTTGAAGATTACGATCCTCAAGCAATCGCAGCAGCGGCTTTGCAACTGGCTTATACCCAACTGCAATCCGACAAAGCGGAACAAGCAGCGCTGCAAGTATTAGCGAAGCAACCTCATAGCCCTGAAGGTGGTCGTAGTCGTGATGGCGGCGGCGGCGGTGGTGGTTACAGTGGTAGACCAGTCAAACGCGGTCAAGGTTCTCGCTCTGGCGGTGGTCGTGAAGGTGGTAGTCGTGAAGGAGGTAGTCGTGAAGGCGGATATGATGCTTCGCGCCGTCCTACTACACGCGATCGCTCTTCTGCTCCTGTTAAGTATTAATAGATCAAATCTATTAGGGACATTGCGAAAAGATGTTCCTAATGGATAGAAATTATTCATCCGATCGCTTGATAGCGTTGATCAAGGAATTGAGAGATAATCTTGAATAACTAATTGCAACCCAAGTCTTTTGTGGAAAACCTTTTAAAGGGAATTCTTTCAAACGGCTTGGGTTCTATATTTCATTGATCATTTAATGGTCGTATTCAGATCATGCAGTCTTTAACTACCTTTCATAATCTTGATACTCAGCTTCGCAAAAATCTGACTGCAATTTTTTGGACTGGGTTGTTTTTTTGGTCAAGTATGTCTTCACAATTGCCAACTTTACCTCTATATATCCGCAGCTTAACGCAGTCATTTGACCAGATTGGAATCATTATGGGTTCTTTTGCGATCGGACTACTTGTGTGCCGTTCCTATCTTGGCAAACTATCTGATCGCAAAGGTAGACGTTACACAATGAGAATTGGGCTGATCGTAGCGGCTGTAATTCCTTTATGTTATGCATTATTGCCATCTATCCCTTTACTAATGTTATTCCGAGCAATTCATGGAATTAGTATTGCGGCTTTTGCTTCGAGTTACAGTGCTTTGATTTCTGATATCGCACCAATTGAGAAGCGGGGTGAAGTAATAGGCTATATGAGCTTGGTAAATCCTTTAGGTTTAGCTATTGGTCCTGCTTTAGGTGGTTTGATGCAGGAAGCTTGGGGCTATCAACCTCTATTTATTACCGCATCGTTATTAGCATTTGCAGGCTTTTTGCTCACAACTCAGATTGAAGATAAAGCTGATGAAAGCGATCGGCAAACAGCATCAACTACTGTAACAAAATCTAAATTTTGGCAGACTTTCCTCAGTTCTAGGGTCAGGGTTCCTTCCACAATTTTATTGCTGGTGGGAGTTGCCTTTGGAACTTTAAGTGCTTTTATGCCAATCTTGATGCAGCAGAAAAATATTTCACTTAACGCAGGTTTGTTTTATATGGCAGCAGCGCTGTCTGGATTTATTATTAGGTTTCCTGTAGGAAGGCTGAGTGATGAATGGGGAAGAGGTGTTTTCATTTCAATTGGAATTTGCTTCTACGCATTGACAATGGGAATCATTTGTTTTGCTAGTTCTAACTATCAGTTTCTGCTTGCAGGGGTTTCTGAAGGTTTAGGTTCAGGAATTTTGATTCCTGCGATTGTAGCTTTGCTTGCCGATCGCACATTTCCTCAGGAACGAGGATATGTATTTGGCATGACATGGATGGGATTTGATCTAGGGATTGCATTTGCAGGGCCAGTGATGGGCAAGATGATTAGTTTAGTGGGCATCACCAATATTTTTGCGATCGCTACAGGATTTTGCATCTTGGGACTAATTGTTTTTGGTACACAATCTAACCAAAGTGTGTCTGAGTCTTTTAAATTTGCAATTGGGAAGACAAGCGATCGCTATGCGGTCAAAACTACAGCAATGCACGTTTAGTTAATAAGAAACAGAAAGAGAAAATATCTACTTTCTGTTTTTTTTGCGATCAATCTCAAACTCGCGATTTGATCGTTTACTGAACTCGCGTTAATCAAAATGCTTGTGCGATACAATTAAAATCTATAAAATAAATTTAGGATTGTAAGCTCTGAATAACTTCACTTTTAAACTAGAGTGTCAGTGTCGTCATACTGAGGCAAGAGTTGGGCAGTTTCATACGCCTCATGGAGTTGTGCATACGCCTCGCTTTATGCCTGTTGGCACATTAGCAAATGTGAAAACTGTCACTCCCGCTCAACTAAAAGACTGCCAAGCAGAAATGGTCTTGGCGAATACGTACCACCTCCATCTTCAACCAGGTGAAGATATTGTGTCAGAAGCAGGTGGCTTACATAAATTTATGAATTGGGATGGACCAATTCTTACAGATTCTGGTGGCTTTCAGGTTTTCAGCTTGAGCGAAATTCGTTCCATTAGCGAAGAAGGTGTAAAGTTCCGATCGCCTCGCGAAGGCAATATGATTAATCTCACGCCTGAAAAATCAATTCAAATTCAGAATCTACTGGGTGCTGATGTAATTATGGCTTTTGATGAATGTGCTCCCTATCCTGTTACTTATGAGGCGATTAAACTGGCAGGACAACGAACTACACGATGGTTAGAGCGTTGCATCAAAGCTCACGATCGCCAAAATGATCAAGCTTTATTTGGGATTGTTCAGGGCGGAGTTTATCTGGATTTAC
>JAYVVP010000100.1:0-15272 GCA_043786935.1 Pseudanabaena sp.
CCACCATTGAGGGTGGACATCGCAAATTTAAACACGATCGCTTCTTTCAAGATAGTTTCAGCTTCAGAAGAGAGCTTTTTCTCATCCTTAACAATTTCGCCATACTTAGGCTTGCTGGTTGCCAAGTAGTTACGTAGCCCCTTATTAAAAGCACCAACTTGTTCAACCGCAAGATCATCAAGATAGCCATTAATAGCAGAGTAAATAATCGCAACTTGATCCCATACAGGAAGGGGCGAATACTGAGGCTGCTTGAGGATTTCACGCAGGCGTACACCGCGTGCTAGTTGAGCTTGAGTGGTTTTATCCAAGTCAGACGCAAACTGAGCAAACGCTACGAGGTCATCGTACTGAGCTAAGTCCAGCTTGATCTTACCTGCAACTTGTTTCATGGCTTTGATTTGCGCTGCCGAACCAACACGGGATACCGAAATACCGGGGTTGATAGCAGGACGAATACCAGCGTTGAACAGGTCAGAAGACAGGAAGATTTGACCATCGGTAATCGAAATTACGTTAGTCGGAATGTAAGCCGATACGTCACCAGCTTGAGTTTCGATGATTGGCAATGCTGTCATCGATCCGCCACCGAGTTCATCACTCAACTTCGCAGCCCGTTCTAGCAAACGCGAGTGTAAGTAGAATACGTCTCCTGGATATGCTTCACGACCTGGTGGACGACGGAGCAAGAGAGCCATCTGGCGATAAGCTTGGGCTTGCTTGGACAAATCATCATAAACAATCAAGGTGCCTTGACCTTTGTACATGAAGTACTCAGCCAATGCGGCTCCAGTGTAAGGAGCAAGGTATTGCAAGGTAGCAGGATCGTTGGCGCTTGCCATAACGACGATCGTGTATTCCATTGCGCCGCTTTCACGAAGTTTGTTAACAACGTTGGCAACAGTGGAAGCTTTCTGTCCGATCGCTACATACACACAAACGCAATCCAAACCTTTTTGGTTAATGATTGTGTCGATCGCAACAGATGTCTTACCTGTTTGGCGATCGCCAATGATTAATTCGCGCTGACCACGACCGATAGGAATCATCGCGTCAATAGCGGTAATCCCAGTTTGAAGAGGTTCAAATACGGATTTACGAGCAATAATGCCAGGTGCGGGAGATTCAATTAAGCGAGATTCAGATGCTTTGATTTCGCCTTTGCCATCGATGGGTTGACCCAAACCATCAACAACACGACCAATAAATGCTTCGCCTACAGGGACTTGAGCGATGCGACCAGTTGCTTTAACTGAGCTACCTTCAGCGATTTTACGACCTTCACCCATCAACACAACACCAACGTTGTCTTCTTCAAGGTTCAGCGCAATGCCGACAGTACCATCTTCAAATTCCAGCAACTCGCCAGCCATGCACTGTTCCAAGCCGTAGACACGAGCGATACCATCACCGACTTGCAGGACAGTACCAACGTCAGAAACTTGCAGCTCTTGGTTATAATTAGCAATTTGCTGCTTGATAATATTGCTTATTTCGTCAGGTCTGATGCTAACCATAGTTATGTTTTACCAGTTATCAGCGATCTATTTTTTAAGAATTATTTGAGAATTGATATTTGAGAATTGCTTAACGAGCTTAAGTAATTAGTAATTAAGATTAAGTTAAACGTTTGCAGTTAGACTGCTTTTTAAACGGCGCAGTTGTCCGCGAATGCTGGCATCTACAACTTGAGAGCCAACCTTAATAATCACGCCACCAATCAAATCAGGATTGATTGTTACTTCAAGTTCGACACTTTTAGATTTGGTCATAGCTTTGACCCGATCGCATATAGTATCTTCTTGTGCTCTGCTCAATTTCAAAGCAGATGTGATTTCGGCAAGAGCAACTTTATTGATTACGCGCAACAGTGCTTGAAACTGCTTCACGATCTCGGTTAAGAAGGCAATGCGTTTGCGATCAACTAACAAGAGTAAGAAGCTTTTGGTGATCGAACTTATTTGCGATCCAAAAACTTGTTCGATAACGCCTTTCTTAACGTTTTCTCCAATCAAAGGACTAGCAAAGAGTTGATTTAATTCAACTGACTCAGCTAAGGTCTCTCCAATTAATCGAATATCACTAGCGATCGCATCTAAATTATTTTGCTCTTGAGCCAAAGACATCAAAGCCTCGGCATAGGGAGCGACGACGGCTTGACTAACAGAACTAGATTTCATGTTTTCTCCTAGTCAGAACTCAAAAGGGCAATGCTACGGTCGATCAATTCAATCTGAATGGATTCACTCAAACCACGATCAAAATAAGATTGAACGCTTGCAAGAGCTTTTTCGGCAACTTGCTGACGCAATTGCACGATTACTCGATCTTGCTCGGTAGCAATCTCTTGCTCAGCGGACTCTCTTAAACGAGCAATATCTGCATCAACCGTTGCTAAAATTGAATCAGCCGCTTGTTTTGCATCAGTTTCCGCTTGTTTACGCAAATTATCCGACTCAGTTTTTGCCTGAGCTAATTTTCCTTGCTGTTCCGATAGCTTTACTGAGGAATCTTTTTGGCGTTTCTCTGCATCAGCGATCGCCGATTGGATCGACTCCAAGCGAGCTGACAAGATTTTGCCTAGGAAGCCACGACCAGCATAGATCAAAAGACCGATGACGATTACTAAGTTGATGACGTTAGTTTCAAAGATATCGGAGTTAAGTCCGAATCCTGAATGCTCTACCGCTTCACTGGCGAGTAAGACGAAATTTCTAATCATAAACGTTACTTCTATTACGCAATATCAGCCAGAAACTATCTGGGATTATCAAAACTAGGACTGTACTAAGTTACCTAGCAGCTTTTCTAGAACTTGGCGACTGAGTGACTCCACTTCCGCATCCAAAGATGCAGTTGCGTCTTGCTTTTGCTTGTCGATCTCCGCTTTAGCTGTAGCGACTTTTGCTTGCGCTTCGGTCAGTGCCGCACTAATACGTTCATTGCGAATCTTATTTGCACCTGCTTGAGCAGTTGCCAAAACAGTTTGAGTTGCTTTACGAGCAGCAGATAGTTCTTGCTCATATTGCTTAACAACTATTTCTGACTTCTCTAGCCGCTCTTTCGCGCCGACAATCTGCTCTCTAACATAATCATCGCGATCATCGATCGCCTTAGTCAGAGGCTTAAAGAAAACAACATTGAGAAGCGCAACGAAAACAACAAATTGTACCGCCATAATCGGCAGTGTGGCATTGATGTCAAACAAGCCGCCTTTATGTTCCACTGCTTCGGCAGCCATGAGAACAGTTGAAAAAAGGTTCCAAATTGTCATAGGTATATTACTTTTGATTGTCTAGAGTAGAGTAAGGGAATTAATCCCCTTAGCTCTATCTCACAGAATCAGAAATGCTTAGGCGAAGGGATTAGCGAATAGCAATACGAGAGCAACAACTAGACCGTAGATGGTAAGAGCTTCCATGAAAGCCAAGCTCAAAAGTAGTGTGCCACGGATTTTGCCTTCAGCTTCAGGCTGACGGGCGATACCTTCAACAGCGCGGCTAGCGGCTGTACCCTGACCAATACCAGGTCCGATTGCTCCAAGACCAACGGCGATACTAGCGGCGATTACGGATGCTGAAGCTACTAATGGATCAATCACTGTTTTTTCCTTTTGAAATTATTGTTAGTTTATCTGTATGTACGGGAAGCAACCTTCCCCAATCAACTGAGCTAATGCTCATTTCCTTCATCACCATGTCCTTCCATCGCTTCACCAATGTACGACGCTGCCAGCGTAGAGAAAATCAATGCTTGAATGGCGCTGGTAAATAGTCCCAGAATCATTAATGGCAGAGGCACAAACAAAGGTACGAGGAGAACCATGACCCCCACAACTAGCTCATCAGCGAGGATGTTTCCGAAAAGACGGAAGCTTAGCGAAAGGGGCTTTGTGAAATCTTCAAGAACCCATAATGGAAGGAGAAACGGAGAAGCTTGGATATATCTAGTAAAGTATTCCAAACCACGTTTGCTCAATCCAGCATAAAAATAGGCTAGGGAGACTAATAATGCTAGGGCGATCGTGGTATTGATATCGCCTGTCGGGGCAGCAAGCTCACCCTCTGGCAATTCGATCAATTTCCAAGGAACTAACGCTCCTAACCAGTTTGATACAAAGATAAACAAGAATAGACTACCAACAAATGGCACCCATTCTCGATAATGCTTTTCGCCAATCTGGTCTTTAGCGATGCCCTGAACGTATTCCAGAGCATATTCCATGAAATTTTGAAAACCTGCGGGAACGCGCTGGTCAGCTTTGGCGGTGCTAGAGCCGATGAGTGCAGCCACAAGGACTGCGCCCATGACAACCCAGCTAACGATTAATACTTGACCATGTACTACGAAATCGCCGAATTGCCAATAAAAATGTTTGCCCACTTCTAGTGCAGCAAAACTGGTTTTATAGTCAAAAGTTACTAAATCGATCATGTTCGATATGTTACAACCTGTAGGAGGTCAAATCAGTGAGAATGAGACCCATTGCTCAAATCTTGAGCAAGAATCGCTAAAACAGCTACTTTATAGGTCATAAAGCCGAGGAACGCGGGCAGGATATGCAGTTGATCAGATTTGGCGGCGATCGCAATCAGAAGTACAAATAACCCAATCCGCGAAAAGCCGAGGCGGTTGGACTCACCGCCCAACCGATCAACTCCTTTGGTGAGCATCCTAAAATAAATCGTGCCAACCAAAGCACCAATAGCGTAACTAAGCGCAATGCTCCACCCGTACACAAACCATACAACTGGACCAATAACGAATCCAGATGCAATGGTTAGGAATAACAGCTTATACTTCAGGCGATCGTACTCTTCCATGCCATCAGAAACTAATGTGGATGAGTTTTCTACAACCGTTTGTGTAGCTGTGCTGTTTTTTGCGGGGATGATCTTCACTGTTGATTTTTAGCGAGAATTGCTGATTATTTGAGTGAAGAATTAGTACTTGAAATAGTACCTAAAATGGGTGTCAAAAGACTTGGATGTAGCTGCCTACAACGTTGTAAAGCATATCACGCAAGGTGTCACATTTTTTTTACTAGTTTCTGCCAGAAAGTACTAAGAGCCGTTTCGGGGTTTCTTGTACTTCTTGGCGGAAACTTGGCGGAAACTTTTAATAGGTATTTCGTCTATGTTGGGATGTTACGATAACAAAAAGTTTTAGATGAATGCTTAAAAGTTTTAAGAAAAATTTAAGTATTCATTCAAAATTCATTCTTTCTTGTGAGCATCCCGTATTTGCAACTTATGTCCACATCCTTCGCTAAGCCTCGCCTGTTTAAATTTGCTTTCCAAGCCGCAGTTTTGTCTCTCGCATCTGCTGCTTTGTTGCCTCTAGGGGCGATCGCACAACCTACGCCTCAACGGTCACAACCATCTGCCACCCCTCAAGTACAGCTTCTAGAATCTACTAAGCCGAATTCTCTTGAGAATAGTGTGTTTAGTATTTCGGGTGGTCAGCGATTGATGTCGGAGTCAATGACTGCAATTAGTCAGCAAAATTATGAGCAAGCTGTAACTAAGTTGCAAGATGCCCGTCAAGTTTTTAACCAGTTATCAAATTTCTATCAAGAGCTAACTACTAGCTTTTCAGGAATTGACAATCGTATTTCTGATAGTCATCGTCGCAAAGCTTTACAATCAGCTCAGTTGCGTGATGAGGCGACTTATCAGCTTGCGGTCGTCTATCGTGCCAAAAATCAGCCTGAACTTGCCGTACCTTTGTTAATTCAGTTGATTCGCAGTCAAGCGCCAACTCGCGATCTGGGAAATCAAGCTTATCAACAGTTGTTTGAGCTAGGTTTTGTCGATGCTCAGTTTGTCCGCCCTAATGCAACTGTTCCTAAGTAAACACAAAATACTGATCGCAGTATTTTTATTGAAGAAAGAGTAGGCGCAAAGCGTCTACTCTTTTAGGAGCTTTTTGCCCACCAAGCCAAGCCATAGCGCTGGTTTGATCTGTTTGTTTGGGAAGATTTAAATATGACTCTTAGTTTGTATTTATCTGTGGTTGGAATTTTGATAAACATGTGCTGCAAATTGTCTATCTGGCTCACAGATGACCAGACGCTTTGAGAAATGTCGGTATCTTGCGATCGCATTAAGTATAGTTCAAGGTTATTAAAGCCTTCATCAGTAAAGCTTTCACCGATATCAAATAGTCCGTTACCATTCTTGTCATTAAGTTTAACTTGACGATCCCAAGTTAGGGTGGCGGAGATAAAGCTATCGACTTCTAGGGGAGTTGCAAAAATATAGTCTTGATATTTAGAAACTTCGACAATATTTGTATCCCAGCCGATCGCCTTTATATTTCCCGAAGATTGCTGTCCTGCTTGATATTGTAAAAAAGCACGATAGGCATTGAGTTGTCCTGCACCGAGGCTACGACTGAGAGCTATCTCACGATTTGCATAGGCTTCAGTGTCAACCCATGTTTTACCAAAGGCATCAAGAATAGTTTTGGACATACCGAGAATTTTGCCATCTCCGCGATCTTGGATTTTGTCGGCGGAGTTGAGTAGTACAGCTTTAATTAATTCATGTCGGCGAGCATCTATGCTCCAGTTGCCACTTTCGATCTGACGGTTAGCATATTCGTGTAACAGGGCGATCGTGCCGACAACATGGGGAGCCGCAAAGCTGGAACCATTGACATTTTTAAATTTGCTTTGCAAAGTGGGAAGCTTGAGATTATTCCCAGGAGCGAGAAGTCCTAGTGATCGCCTGCCATTAACGGGGCTTTCGACACCTATTGTCCATTTACCATCTTTATTGAGATCACTAAAAACTTCCCCGCGATCGTATTTGCCATTGTTATTGCGATCAATGAATGGCTCATCAATAAGGTTACCGCGATCAAGTTGACGGTAGATGCCATCGATCTCACGCGTAAAACCCACTGTAAAGCCATTGTAAAGATCGGTGGGAATCGGGATGCCACCTTTACCTTGATTTCCCGCAACCACTGGCACTGTGTTATGAGTAGTGGCGATCCAATCAACACAAAGTGTTAGCAATGCATTGCCATCAAGTTTGGGATTGGGACGAGGGTCTTCGTTGAGGAGTTCACCGAAGCTGAAATTGATGGCTCGCACGGTACTATTATATTGTCGAGCAACGTGCTGGGCGGCGACACAGGCTTCAGGCTGACTATCTTGACGGCGTTGAGAATATGCTGAAGAAAGTAGTTTGGCATTTGGGGCAATTCCCTGACGAATTTTGTCTTGACTAATGATCACCGCGGCAACTTGGGCAGAGTGATCGTCTAAATTTTTATTAGGAATCGCTTTGCCATCACGAAAAAAGACTTCGTAGGGTTTAACGATCATGCGATCAAGTTGTAGAAGCTTATTAGTAATTTTATCTACAGCAAAGCGACTAGGACGGCTAAGCTCGACCTGCCCGATAAATACGTCTTTACCTGTGAGGTTATAGGGTGGTTTTTGTAAAATTCGTGCGTTTATGCCTTGGCGATCGGCTGATTTGTCTAGCGCCCAACTAACGGGGCTAGCAGCCATACTGGTAGACATACCAAGCAAAATCCAACCTATAGACCAACTTAACCTACGCATTTTTATTTCCGTTTTTTGGCTACAGTGATGAAAATTTTATATTTACTTAGGATAATCAATTATGAATAATCTTCATGTTGTTTCTGCTAAGTGGCTTCATGACAATCTTCACGATACTCAAATGTTCGTAGTGGATTGTCGATTTTCACTAATGGATAAAGAACTTGGACGCAAGCAGTATCAGGAGAGTCATATTAAGGGCGCTTATTATTTAGATCTCAATCTCGATTTGTCTAGTCCAGTCCAAAAAAATGGTGGACGACATCCCTTACCAGATATTGACCAGCTTGCCGCTAAACTTTCGCAAATGGGCATAACTTCAGGCGAATCGATGATCGTAGTTTATGATGATTCGCGCTTAGCGTTTGCCTCAAGACTATGGTGGTTATTGAGGTATATGGGTCATGAAAAAGTTGCGGTGCTAGATGGCGGTTTTAAAGAATGGCAAGCTCAAAACTATTCTATTAATGCAGAAATTCCTAAAAAGCAGATTGGGAAATTTATTCCCCAATTACAAGCAAAATGGGTAGTAAATATGGAAGTTGTAAAAGAACGAAAGGACTCACCAGAAGTGACTTTAGTGGATTCGCGAGAAAGCGATCGCTATCGTGGTGAGCGTGAACCAATCGATCCGATCGCAGGACATATCGAAGGTGCAGTAAATTATCCTTGGATGGAAGTAACAAATGAGCAAGGTTTTATAATTGAGAATCAAAGTGATCGCTGGCAAGAAGTGAAAAAGGTGGAAGAAGTAATTGTTTATTGTGGTTCAGGTGTAACCGCTTGCGTGAACTTGTTGTCACTGAAATTAGCAGGAATTGAAACAGGAAAGCTTTACGTTGGCGGTTGGAGCGATTGGTGTTCGTATTTGGGTGAATCTGAAATTTGATTACAGTGCTAACTCTTGTTAGCTATATTTGACAATTTACTGTAGGCAGCGATCGGTTAATCTAAGAGTGGCGATCGCCAAAACTTTAAAACGAGCATCATGACTTCAAGCGAACAAAATCATCCCACCTTTTTACTCGTTGACGGACATTCCCTGGCGTTCCGCGCCTTTTATGCATTTACTAAACATCCCGAGGGCGGATTAAGAACTTCGACAGGAATCCCCACTAGTATTTGTTTTGGCTTCTTGAAAGCTTTGATTGAGATGCTTGATCGCGAAAAACCTGCTGCCGTTGCGATCGCTTTTGACCTCGCCTTACCAACATTTCGTCATGAGATCGATGACACTTACAAAGCTAATCGTTCGGAAACACCTGAAAGTTTTATTCCCGATATGCAGAACTTACAGAAAGTTTTAGCGGCAATGAATCTGCCAGCGATTACTCAAGCGGGTTTTGAAGCAGATGATGTGTTAGGGACTCTATCTCAGACCGCAAGTGCAGAGGGATATACTGTCAAGATTTTAAGTGGCGATCGCGATTTGTTTCAGTTAGTTGATGCTGACAAGCGCATTTCGGTACTAAACATCGGACAGAAAGATAAGATTGTCGAATATCATGCTGAGCAGGTGAAAGAGAGATTGGGAGTATTGCCTACGCAAGTAGTGGATTACAAAGCGCTCTGTGGTGATGCTTCAGATAATATTTCTGGGGTGCGGGGAATTGGTGAAAAAACTGCAATCAAGTTAATAGATGAATATGGCAGTTTAGAGAATATTTTAGCAGCCTTACCGATGATGAAGGGATCTGTAAAAGCTAAGCTAGAGCTAGGAATTAAAGAGGCTGAGCATTCGCAGTTTATGGCAACAATCAAAACTGACGTACCGATCCCAATCGCGATCGCTGATTGTAAATTAACAGGTTTTGATAGAGAGGAGTTAATTCCTTTATTAGAAGAGCTTGAGCTTAAAGCTTTTGTAAATAAGGTTGATCAGATTCATGCCAAATTATCGGGAAATTATGAGATAAAGCCATTACACTCTTCGACAAGATCGGAGCAACGCTTATCTACTCTTCCAAAGAATGAGGCGAGTAAGAATGAATCATCTCAAAAGGAGGGTAAGCGAGAAGATGAGGATTTGTGGTTTGATTTTGCCAAGCAGGAGACTAATCGGGCGATCGCAGCTTCAGCATCAGTAAAACTAGATGTGCAGATTATTGATACGATCGCTAAATTAGAAGAGTTGTGCGAAATGCTCAGTAGTAAACAACCTGCGGCATGGGATACAGAAACTTCGGCGTTGAATCCTTTTGAAGCGGAATTAGTGGGAGTTGGCTGTTGTTGGGGTGACTCGGTTAATGATGTTGCTTATATTCCTTTAAGTCATATAGAAGGACAAAATCTACGATGGAAAGAAGTAAGAGAATTTCTTAAGCCAATTCTCGAAGATGCTAGTTATCCGAAATATTTGCAAAATGCCAAGTTTGATCGCTTGATGTTCAAAGCCGCAGGAATTGAGCTGGCAGGTGTGGCTTTTGATACGATGATTGCAAGTTACGTGATTGACCCTGAAGCGAGTCACAAGCTCGACGATCTGGCGATGGACTTGCTGCAAATTTGTACTGTTAGTTATAAAACTCTAGTTGGTAAGTGCAAATCGATTGCTGAAATTGCCATTCCATCAGTTGCTCAATATTGCGGGATGGATACATACATCACCTATCACCTTGTACCGATTTTGCAAGCGCAATTAACCGCAGTGCCTGAGCTTTTAGATTTATTTCAAAATGTCGAAATGCCTTTAGAGCCGATTTTAGCAGAAATGGAATGGCGAGGGATTAGGATTGACAAAGAATATTTAGGGAGATTTTCTCAAGAATTAGAGAAAGACTTAGATGCTTTAGCGATCGCTGCTTATGCTCAAGCTGGCAAAGAATTTAATCTTAATTCTCCCAAACAACTAAGCGAAATCCTTTTGGAATTATTAGGTGAAAAATTTATTAAGAAATCGCGTAAAAGCTCCACAGGTTATTCTACGGATTTTGCAGTTCTTACTAAATTAGAAGGAGATCATCCTCTCATTGACACAATTCTCGAAAATCGCACTCTTGCTAAACTCAAATCTACTTATGTTGACGCTTTACCATCTTTAATTCAGCCTAAGACAGGTCGCGTACATACAGACTTCAATCAAACGGTTGCTTCAACTGGTCGATTAAGCAGTTCTAATCCTAATTTGCAAAATATTCCTATTCGCACGGCTTTTAGTAAACGTATTAGAGCAGGATTTTTGCCAAAAGAAGATTGGATTTTGATGGCGGCAGACTATTCGCAGATTGAACTTCGTATTCTTGCCCATTTAAGTCAAGAGCCTGAATTAATGAGAGCCTTTAATGCTGGTGAAGATGTGCATACAGTTACCGCTCAGCTTTTGTTAGAGAAAGAAGAAGTAAACAGCAATGAGCGTCGTCTCGCTAAAATTATTAACTACGGCGTGATTTATGGCATGGGAGCGCTGAAATTTAGTCGAGATATTCAAGTCTCTGTCAAACAAGCAAAGCAATTTATCGAGAAGTTTAATCAGCGCTATGCGAGGATTTTTACATATATGCGAGACGTTGAAGCTGAAGCAGAACGTGATGGCTATGTCAAAACCCTACTAGGAAGGCGGCGCTATTTCCGCAATCTCAGTGATATCGGTGGCTACCAAAAGGCAGCCTTGTTGCGATCGGCAGTCAATGCGCCCATACAGGGAGCCAGTGCTGATATCATCAAAGTTGCTATGTTGCAGGTAAATGAGATTTTGCAAGACTATAAAGCACGGTTGCTCTTACAAGTTCATGATGAACTTGTATTTGAAATTCCACTTGATGAAGTTGCAGAACTCCAACCTAAAATTAAGGCTGCGATGGAGTCGGCAGTGGAGCTTTCAGTAAAGCTAGAAGTAGATATTCATACTGGCAAAAACTGGATGGAAGCAAAGTGATCTGGCAGCTTTATATTAAGCGGCATTAAGCGGTGCATAGCCCCGTTTATACTAATCATTACTTCTCTCATTATGAGTTGCTAATTAAACTTTATACTGATTTCTAAAATTCTAAAACATCTATGTCAGACTCTAAAATTAGCGAAGCCGTTGCCAAACTTTATAATACATATCCCTTTCCCCCAGAACCAATTTTAGACGAGCCACCACCAGGGTATAACTGGCGATGGAACTGGCAGGCAGCCTATAACTTCTGTACTGGTCAAAAGCCTGCTAAAAATAATATTCGCATTCTCGACGCTGGCTGTGGATCGGGCGTAAGTACTGAATATCTAGTACACCTTAATCCTGAAGCATCAGTAGTTGGTATCGATCTAAGTGAAGGAACTCTTGCTGTAGCCACAGAACGCTGTAAGAGGTCGGGGGCAAATCGAGTGGAGTTCCATCATCTTAGTTTGTTTGATGCAGACCAACTAGATGGAGAGTTTGATTTAATTAATTCGGTGGGAGTGCTGCATCATACTGCCGATCCAATTCGTGGTATTCAAGCCTTGGCGAATAAACTTGCTGCTGGGGGATTGCTGCATATTTTTGTGTATGGTGAATTGGGACGCTGGGAAATTAGCTTGATGCAAAAGGCGATCGCTTTATTGCAGGGTGACAAACTAGGCGACTATACTGATGGGGTGTCAGTTGGGCGGCAAATATTTGCGAATTTGCCAGAAACTAATTGCTTGCGGCGAAGAGAGCAGGATCGTTGGGCTTGGGAAAATCAACAGGATGCTTGTTTTGCGGATATGTATGTGCATCCTCAAGAGATTGATTACAACATTAATACCTTGTTTGAGTTAATTAATGCATCTGGGTTAGAGTTTCTTGGCTTTTCCAATCCTCAAGTTTGGGATTTAAATCGCTTAATTGGCAAAGCACCCGAACTAATTGAGCGATCGCAAAATCTCAGTGAGTTAGAGCGCTATCGTCTAGTGGAACTACTCGATCCACAAGCAATTACTCATTATGAGTTCTTTTTAGGACGTAGCCCAATCACTAAACAGGATTGGCAAGATGATCAAGTCTTACTATCTGCCATTCCTGAACCAAGTCCTTGTATTTATAGCTGGCGCGAGAGTCCACAATTTTTTGACTATAACTATCAAATTGCCAAAATCAGCGAATCAGAATGGAAGTTCTTGATGGCTTGTGATGACAATCAAGTTAAGCAGCAAACAGTCGCCCAAATTTTGCAGTCAGTTGAGGCAAGTTTAGAAGATGTGCGATCACTGCAAAAGCAACAAGTTATCTTGTTACAGCACTTTGCACAGTCTGGCGGCGGTGCAAAGTGCTGCCAGACTGTTATGATGTAGCGATCGCGCTTTATCTCGAACTTGTTGAATCTGTTCCTTGAGCTTTTGCAGTCGTCAATGAGTAAAAGATTTAAGCACGCAATCTCATATTTTGAGGTGTTAAGGAACCTGTGAGATCAATCGCTTGGTCGTAGCGGGTAATCAGTTTTTGAATGATTTCTAGATTCCGATGGATTGTGCCTGTTTCATCGCCTTGCAAGTCGGGATAGGCGATTTTGAGATTGGGAATAGTGGAACTGGGGATGTTATGACTGCCGACATAGGCGAATTGGCGATCGCAGACAAAGTATTTGCTATGTCCACCTGTGAGTTTGAGATGGAGGCGATCGCTGTAACGTTTTTGTAATTGGAAGAGTTTGGACATGGCGCTATAGCGATATTGTGCTTCAGCGGCGAAGGTGAGGTTGCCGTGACGGTCTTGTTTGATGACAGTGCTGATGTCGTATTGGTAGCCCCAACCGAGATCGATCTGTACGCCTTGGTCGAGGGCATAGTTGAGCCGTAGCATGAGGTCATTGTCGATCGCGCGATCGCTTGCCTAAGGACATTTGATGACGACTCGTTCTTTGGCTTCTTCGAGGGCTTTGAATAGATGGAACCGTCCGCCAGTTTTCTCAAAGACAATTTCGGTTTCGGGCTGAGTTTGCAGCAATCCTAATTGTTTGAGAAACTTTTGAGGTGGAAGATTGTATTTGTCAATCATGGTTTGGGCTTGTTTGAGCAGTTGAGAGATAGCTCTGAGGTCTTTAGAATTTTGCATAGGTTTATTTTCTGGCTTTGCGTTTGCTGTCGAAGTTCCAATAGGTAGTGAGGATTTGGAGGGTTTGCAGATCTTGTAAACAGATGACTTGTAAGCCTCTGAGGGTGTCGGTAAATTTGGCGTAGGGACTGGTTTTGAGTTGGCGATCGCTTAATGTGTAGACGATCGCGCCATATCGATCGCTGCGTTGTTGTCCGTAGGCGATCGCGACGCGGATCATGTCGTTGCTGATGGCGCGTTGTTGTTGGCGGCGTTGGAGGTGATTGAGATCTTTGGGTTTGCGAATGGGGGTAAGGGCGATCGCTTGATCTAGGAGTTCATCGGTTGCGGCGATTTGTTGGATTTGCTTGTGGGTGTTCATAACTAAGTTGAGTGCGATGTGCTTAACTTAGCGTTTGTAATTGTGGAAGTGAAGGACATTTGAGGGAAGATAATATTTGTCTTAAATGTCGTTATCTGTCCCCTTTTACCAATTGATTTTATGGAGCCACAACCAAGAGAAATCCTGCCTTATCAAGATGCAAATGGTAATTATCCCTTTGAGGACTGGTTGACCCGACTGCGTGATCGCACGGCAAGAGCTAAGATTCAAACAAGATTGGGGCGCTTATTGCTAGGTAATTTTGGTGATTCTAAGTTTGTGGGTGAGGGTGTGTATGAACTGAGAATCGATTATGGTGGTGGTTATCGCATATATTTTGGACAAGTTGGGTCAAGGGTTATACTGTTGTTGTGCGGTGGCGATAAAAGCTCTCAGGAGCGAGATATTCAAACGGCTAAGTCTTATTGGAGGGACTATGCAAAGCGTAAAGGTACAAATTAAAACTCACGAAGATTTTTTAATTGAGTCTCTAAAAGATCCTGAAGAAGCGGCAGCTTATGTGACTGCTATTTTAGAAGAGGAAAAACCTGAGATTGAGTTGTTACCTTTATGTTTAGGTCATGTTGCGGCGGCGTTGGGTGGTGAAGGCGATCACCAATGGGTGAAAGATTTTAGTGCAAGTGATAAAAGTCAAGTGGTGTATGAGTTAGCGGCTTGGTTGGATAGTTTGGGGCTAAAGCTAACAGTGATTGTTAAACCTTAGGCATTGCTTATTTGTCCTTAACCGTCTTTATTAATCCTTCTATGTTTAAGTCATTTGTGACAAGCTTTGGTTGTTGGTTAATTTTTTAGATTTCCCCGAAACTATGGCAGGAAAGCGTAAACGCAGTTATCAAATTACTCACGAAGGAATAACGTTGATTGATCAAATCAGCAGGGAACGGGGCTGGGTTCGAGATAATCTTAAAGATGCTGATAAAATGGGAGCATCTCACTAACGCAACGAGTATTACTACTTATTGGCGGCATATGAGAAGATGAAAAAGAAGCAAGGTAAAGAAAAGAGATAACACCCGAAGAAAGCAAGGTTTTGAAAGATCACCTAAAAGCAGCAGCCATCCTACTAAATAATACTCCATAAAGAAGAGCTACAAAGTTTTAACAGCATAGAGCTAGCAGTTAGAGAACACCTGCTCAAAGAAGTAGCACCTGAGATCGGAAATTTTTTTAAGCAGCAGCGAAACAAGAACAGGAAGGAGTAGGAAGATTCAGACTAGTCTGGGAACATGGCAAATTAGAGTCAAACAATTTGCACAACTAGGTTTGAAAAAACGCAGTCGCATGAGTCCGCAGTTAGAAGCAAATTGCCTATT
>JAYVVP010000101.1:0-5674 GCA_043786935.1 Pseudanabaena sp.
CTCTGGCTCATAAAGTCGAGATAAGAGCCTTGTGAGCGTACTCTTACCCGCGCCACTGGCTCCAACTACACCAACAAATTTACCAGCACCTACTTCTAAACTGACATTATTTAATTGAAGATTACCATTAGCAGCAAAGCGAAAATGGACATTTTCATAGCGTACTTTACCTGTAATCGCTGGCATCGGAATATTACGCCGCCCTGCTTCTTCTTGCTCTTGAGGATAATTAATAATATCGCTGAGACGTTCGAGGGAGAGTGCTGTCTCTTGGAAGTTTTGCCAAAGCTGAATCAAGCGTAAAAGTGGCGTGGTGGTATAGCCTGCAATAATCCGAAAAGCAATTAACTATCCAAGTGTCAATTTGTTATCTAATACAAGATAAGCACCAACCCAGAGTAATAGCAGGTTAGAAAGCTGACTTAAAAATTGGCTTGTTGATCCTGCTGTTGTCGAAGTTACGACCGTTTTAAACCCATCAGAAACATAGCGAGCATAGCGGCGCTGCCATTCCCAACGTGATTTCAGCTCAATACTTTGTGCCTTTACGGTCTGAATACCTGAAAGTACTTCCACTAGATAGGACTGAGTAGCAGCACTGCGTTCAGCTTTTCTCCGCAATTGCACACGGAATAATTGGCGAAACGATAAACGTCAGTAGCGCAAATAAGGGAACTGTACCTAGTGCTACTAAAGTCAAAAGCCAGCTGTAGCATATCATCACGATGATATAGATTACCGAGAAGACAGCATCTAAAACTACCGTGAGGGCGGTTCCTGTAAGGAATTGACGAATATTTTCTAATTCGCCAATGCGGCTAGATAGTTCACCAACAGAACGCTTTTCAAAGTGCCGCAAAGGTAATCGCACAAGATGATCAATAGTTTCGGAACCAAGGGTTAAGTCAATGCGATTGGTGGTATTTACAAAGAGATAAGTTCTTAAAGCACTAATTATGGCTTCAAATATAGATATCGAGATTAATAAGATCCCCAAAGTGTTCAAAGTATCGGGAGCATTTTGATTAATCACTTTATCAATAACCACCTGTGTGATTAAAGGATTTGCTAAACCCAAGAGTTGAACGAAAAAAGAAGCTACTAATACCGTGATTAATGTATTTTTATAACGTTTAAGTGATGGCAAAAACCAAGATAAACCAAACTTCTCTTTCGGTGTATCTTTAGTCAGCTGTACTAATAAGATTTGACCTGAATCTCCCCATAGGTCAGCAAATTGGGCGGTTTTCTTGGTGACAATACCTTGTTCAGGAATGCCTAAAACTAATTCGCGATCGCTAGCTTTGTAAAGCACTGCAAATGTATCTTGCCAAGGTAATAAAGCTGGGGTAGGCACTTGGGCGATTGAGCTGGCTGGTATCGTTATTAATTGACCATTTAATCCCATCAATTCCGCGATCGAGCCACATAGTTGTAATGAAAGTTTGGAAGATCGTGCAAATTGATTGTCAATTGCGCGTTTGACAACATGACTATAAAAAGGAATTTGCCAATACCTAGCCAGCATCTGAAAACAAGCAAGAGAAGCATCAACAGGACCTCGACCATAGAAGTGAGGATAATTTGTACCCTTACGTTCTGCGCGATCGCCAACCATTGGCAGATCGGGAGCATAAGGAATATCAAAAGCCGTCAGAATTTGTTGTTCCTCTACAACCTCTGCTTTCACCGCAAAGGTATCGCGCAAACCAATTAAACGCGCGTAGCCTCCCTGAAGAACTTCAATTACGTCATTTTCACTTACAGGCTCAATTCGACTACCCACTGGCGCAGGAAAATTATCTCCACCGCTGACTAGCCACATAAAGTCCCGATCTAGCTTTGACAACGGCATTTTTCCAGCCGCCAAAGTCATAACTTGAGCATCAAGCAATGCTTCACGCGCTAGCTGGGCAAGATTAGCAGGCGATTGAGCACGCCGATCCATTTCTGAAGCCAAAAGTTCAAACACTTCTATTGAAGCCGCCTTATTTGTAAAAGCTGCCTTGAAAGCAGGATCGCGATCGCAAAATCGCAAAAAATCTGATACATCTAATGCGAGACAGGTACTTTCCACAGAAGCAATCACCGTTTCACAAGGAGTATTGCGAATCAGGCTAACCCAACCAACTATGGAGCCAGATTTAAGGATTTCTAGAGTTATTGGTGATGTAGCTTTGGGGACTTGACCAAGTAGTCTGGCTTGACCTTCCATTAAAAACAACACTTGTGCTGGCATAGTTTCCCGACGCAAAATTACTTGTCCCATTCGATAGCGTAATGGCTGAAGGAGCTCGCATAGTTCTTTTAAAGTAACGCGATCAATTGCCCGCAACTCTGGGAGAAGGTAAAGAAAGTCTTGAATGGGATCGGTTTTAGCTGTCATGAAGCAGTTAAGAAAACGATTAGATGTTCGCAAACTATATTACTTGATTGTCAGCGCCTACAAAAGCAAAATATTTTAATGAAATAGTATTTGAGTAACGCAAAAAAATAAGTAGTAAAGAAGAAAAATTCGTGAGAGACAAAAGACTTGTAATACTAGGCTAAAGATTGTCAAGTAAAATATAAAAGCTCTGAAAGCAAGATGTAAAAAGGATTTTCAAATGAGATTTAATCATTTTCTATAAACTACTACCCATGAACTTAATAACGTTGGTATTGCAAATCACATTGCAAATCAAATTGCAAATTTTAGTAGCAAAGGTGAAAAAGGAAATAATTGCTTGTTTTAGTTTTTTAAAACTGGTATTGGTTCTACTTCAGATATCTGATCCATTTCCCAATGGCTAAGAATAATCGCATTGGTACTGTTTCCAATAATGTTGACTACTGTCTTTAAACCATCGGTGAGCCGATCAATTCCTGCGACTAAAGCGATCGCTTCGAGAGGCAAGCCTGACGCTGACAGAACTGTCGCCATCGTAATTAATGCTGAACCTGGTACACCAGGTGTGCTAAATGAAACTAATAAGCTACTAACCGCGATCGCCGATAATAGAGAAGGAGTCAAGGGAACCTGATAAATTTGAACGACAAACAAAGCATTGAACCCCTGCAAAATTGCCGCACCATCGCGTTTGAGAGCAGTACCTAAGGGAATCGCAAAGCTAGCTATATCTTCTCGCAATCCATACTTCTCTTGAATATTTTGCAACACCACAGGTAATGCGGCATTAGAACTAGCTGTACCAAATGCTAAAGCGATCGCTTCCGATAGACTGCGAAGAAGTCTAATAGGCTCAGCTTTGAGAACCAAAAGAATAAATAAATCTAAGCTAATCATAATTGAAGAAGCAATCACTAAACCCAAAACATAGAGAAATAGCTTGGCAACTAGTTCTAATCCTTGGGTGGCAATCGTGGAACTCATCAATGCAAATACCCCTAGAGGTGCAACATATAAAATCACTGATAGAGTTTTCTCACTAATATGGTAAATGCTCTCAATTAACTGCACAAACGGTTTCGCTTTATCGGCAGCAAGTTGAATACCAATTCCCAATAAGACTGCCGAAAAGATGATTTGCAATAAATTACCGTTGCTAAGAGCTTCTAAGGGATTGACAGGAATCAGACTAACTAGCCAAGCTGTGAGAGAAGGAGCCTCTGTAATACTAGTTGATTTGGATAACGAGAAAGCCGTCACACCACTGCCAGGTTGCAAGAAATAAGCCGTCCCCATGCCGACACAGAGGGCGATCGAGCTAGTAATCAAGTAACTCGTCATTATTTTGACTGTATATCTTCCAACTTGTCCAGCCCCCTGAATTCTCGTTAAGCCCATAATTAGCGAAGAAAAAACAATGGGAACTACGACAAACTGAATTAGTCTTAAAAAGGATTCACCAACTGGAACTAAAATATTTTGGTTAATGAGTTCTATATATTCAGGAAAAGTTGTATTTAGTAGGGTTCCAAATATAACTCCCGATCCAAGTGAAAGTAAGATAAAAGTAGATAGATTCATGGCTGAAAATGCTTCTCAAATTGCTTTTTAATAGATAGATTTTTGTCTTTAATCCAAACTACGCTAGTAGCATGCAAAAGAAAGTCCAGAGTGGACTGCGATCGCGGTTCTCATATTGCCATTTTCACTGAGAATGGGCGGTAATAAGCGCTTACTTTTATAGCTAGGTATATGATGACGCTTACTATATAATTAAGTTTGCTAAGTTGTCCTTCTCAATGTTTAAATACGAAAAAAAGATGCTATGGCGGATCGTTATGTTCGCGTAAAAACTTCACAAGGGGAAGTTTTTTACGGGCTGTTGGAATTAAATCAATCCGTCAAGGTTCTCAACGCAGCGCCTTGGCTTGACGGGGAGTTAACTGGTGAAATACTTGCTCCAGAAACATATCAACTTTTACATCCCTGCGAACCAAGCAAGATTGTTGCCGTAGGTAAAAACTATTCGGCTCATGCAGCCGAGATGGGAGGCGAAGTACCAAAGGAGCCAATTTTATTTTTAAAGCCAACTACAACTTTAATTGCTCCTGAAGCTGAAATAGCTTTGCCTCCACAATCGAAACGGGTGGAATATGAAGGTGAGTTAGCGTTGGTGATTGGCTCTCGTTGTTTTAATCTCACTCCTAAGCAAGCGATTGCGGCTATATGGGGATATACGATCGCTAATGATGTGACCGCACGAGATTTGCAAAGAAGCGATAGTCAATGGACACGTGGCAAAGGTTTTGATACCTTCTGTCCATTAGGTCCGTGGATTGTGCGTGAAATCAGCCCGACGGCGATGTTGCAAACTTTTGTAAATGATGTAAAAAAGCCTTTCCAGTCTGCTGCGATCGAGGAGATGGTATTTTCTCCCGATTATATAGTGTCTTACATTAGTCAAATTATGACGTTGCTTCCAGGGGACATTATTCTCACGGGTACTCCCGAAGGTGTGGGACCAATGCAAGAAGGCGATCGCATCTATGTGGAAATTGAAGGTATTGGTAAATTGCAAAACACAGTGATTTTAAGGGGGCCTTTACCGATAGAAGAAGATCCTGATGCAAACGAAATTAATTAAATAGATTGGACTATTCGTACATTTTTTTAGGGAACATATTTTTTAAAATTAATGTCATTAATTAATGGCAAGCCTTTTAGTTGAATATAGGCTCAATTCATAGGCTAAAAGCAACAAGATATATCGGGGGGATCATATGTTTTCAATTCGCTCATCAATTTTTCACGCACCTACTAAACCTATGAATTACCAACTCAAAAACCTACCAAAGTTTTCCCTAAAGCAGATTGGCTATCTATCAGTAGCGATCGCAATGACATTGCCTCTAGTGGCGATGCCAAGTTTCGCTCAGATTATCCCTGTCGAGACAACAGCACCTAGCTCAACAACACCTAGCTCAACGCCCTCTAGGCTCCCATCTGATAACCCCAACGACAAAGCTGCCAATCCAACTGATAACAAAACTGCACGTTTTAGCTGTCAAGCTCGCGAAGGGCAATATATTGTCGTTTATCAACCTAAAAGCCAACCCCAAAAATATTTCCCTTGGGCTGCCCCTAGTACAATGGGCGACGGTTGGTCACCTGAACGTCGTTGTAATGAAATCAGCCGCCGTTTAGAGTTATATCGTCCTGATGGGTTGCTAGAAATGCGAACTAGTACTGAAAATGGCTATAACGTAATCTGTGCAACTACTGATA
>JAYVVP010000102.1:0-15236 GCA_043786935.1 Pseudanabaena sp.
ATGCGGGAGCAAGATTGGTATCTGCCTTGCTAAGTTGAATAAACTGGTTATAAGCCTCAATCGCGCCACTAGCGTCCCCTTTTTGATAGAGCGCAATCCCTAATCCGTAATAAGCTGGCGTATAGCTTTTGTCAATTATAATTGCTTGACGATGGGCTTCGATTGCTTCTTGAATATCCCCCTTTTGGCGCAATGTGACACCCAAACCATAGTAGGCAGGTACAAACTCAGGACTCGTCGCGATCGCCTGCCGATATAAAGTTAAGGCGCGATCAAGTTGATTTTGCTCCCTTAAAGCGTTAGCCCGCTCCACTAACTTAATGGACGTATTCGCAAGCGGCTCACTCTGGGAAATTTGAGGGTTAATATTCCTCGTTGGGGCAGGAGTAGTTTGAGCTAAGGCGATCGTGTCAAGAGCAGGAGATAGAGTGCACAGCAGAGGGAAAAATCCTAATACTGCGATCTTCATAATTGCGTTTTTGATCATAATTAATAGTGCGTGTAGCTTCTGCCATAAAAAAATTATGAGTTGGCAAAATCAAAATGAAATGAGCAGTAAATTTACTTAACTACTGAGACTTAAGGACTCATTTTAGAAAAGTTAGTCTTGATCCGTCGCACCACCTCAATGACTCTATCAAGAAAACCTGTCAAATTGAATATTTTATATATTTATCATAATATTTTCAAACTTATTAAATCAAAGAATCTAATAGAAATGGCAAAATCAAAACAGCTGTTTTTCCTACCTTACAATTTTTACTTGCTTCCCAAAAAGTTTTAAACACTGCTAAATAGAACGATTGCTCCAATCAAATATCAAAAACTGCGATCGCTTATATCTTCCTACAACCAATTTGAAATTGATACAGCATCGATTATTATACTTATCTATTCTTCGATAAAATAGTCTGAATCAATTTTGCTGATTTTGATTACTTCTTTAACAGTAACACCAGCTTCATATTCAATCATTAAATTAGTCAGTCTTTCTCCATCTATCAAGACTATAGTCGCATTGCTTGTATTGTCAGCGTAGACTATCGCTTCTTTTGTGAAAAAAGCTGTAGTCATAAAAATCCCTTTTTTTGCTCTTTTCCCATCTAACGCACCAACAAACTTTTGGATTTCTGGTCTTCCAATTTTTGCCTCTTTTTTCCATCTTTTAGCTTGTATATAAATTTTGTCAAGACCTAACTTATCTTCTTTGATAATTCCATCAATGCCTTCGTCGCCAGATTTTTTTGTTGCTTTTCCATTGTTAAAATCAGATTCCCCATAATCCATTTTTATTAGAAGATCCAATACAATCTCTTCAAACTTATAAGGTGAAATCTCTTCTAAGGTTTTTAGTAATAATTTTGCTAGTTCTATTTTAATCCTTTTATACCCTTCTTCTATCATTTCGTCTGGAGTTTGAATTAAATTTTCAGATTGCTCGTTTGATGGGTTAGCGTCTATATTTTCAGTATTCTTGTTTGGGTTAATCTCTTTTAAAAATCTTATAGTTATTTTTTGAGGAGGTCGCTTTAGAACCTTTAAGCCCAAATCAGAAATCTTATATTTCCCTCTTTCAGGACTAAAAATTAGACCTCCAGTTCTTAGATAAGAAATAGCCCAAGCAATTCTATTGAAAAATAGTATTTGTTTGTCGTTAGGGGTTTTTGTCTGTTGCTCTTCTTCCGTTATTTTGAAATGATTTATTGCATGACTTCTGAGCAAACTTGAATCATATGTATTACCATCTTGCATTTTCTCTAATAGTGGTAGCATTGCTGACTGAAAATCTGGAATCAACTTTATTCAACTCCGTAAATGAAAAGCATTCTGTTAAGTTCGTGGAATATTTAACTTCAATGATTGGTAATACGAGTAAGCCTCATCACCAGAAAATAACTCATCATCTCCTACTTCCTGCATCAACTTAGCCAAACCAAAGTTTTCTAAAATTTCTTCGATAGCATTCAATGGAGGTAATGACTTCCACCAGTGTGACTTATTGAAAAAGTCCTTAGTTATAAAGGTGAAATATCAGATGTATCAATTTCTGATTCTGACAGAGCTTCAAGTTTATCCCAATTCGCCTCTGAGGTATTTTTCATAGCCTTATGCAGCAACTTCAACATAAGCGAGATAGGTAGAAGGCTTAGGAATTTCTAGCCCTTCTTCGATAAGACCATCGATGTGAAACTCAATAGCCTCTTGCATATTTTGGTTGACTTCTTCCAGAGTTGCACCAGTAGAAACACAACCTAAAACATCTGGCGAATATGCGGAATAACCTGTTTGCGTCTTTTCTATAACTACAAGATATTTCATTACTTTAGTCCTGCTTGTTTCAATATGCTATCGCGAGTTCCTATTGCCAAATCATCACTAGGCTTGCCTGGCACAGTCACTAAACCAAGCTTGGTCGAATGCTTAAACTGACGGTGACTTCCCTTAGTTCGGGCTAAGTACCATCCCTCTGCTTCAATCAGTTTGATAACCTCTTTGACTTTCATTATTTCATTTAAAATCAATCATAGCAAAAAACAAAAAAGCCCCGCAATGCGGGGCTTTTTTGTTTTTTAAAGCTTAGTAACGAGCAGCATTAGGCTTGTGTACGATGAAGCTTTGGACTTGGCACTGCTTGATGTTGTCGAAAGCAACAACGCGGATGAAGCTACCAGGATAGCTAGAGCGGCAAGCTTGAACTTCAGTCAAAACTTCTTGAGGAGTTCTGGCGTTGAACAAGGGCAACTTCCAAAGAGTCCAATAGTGGATCGCAGGATCGGAATCTTCGTTGAATTCGATCGCAGGATAGAAACCTTGCTTGAGGGTGTACTCGATTTGACGAGTGATTTGAGCATCGCTCAAAGGTGGAAGATAGGAAAGAGTTTCGTAATGACGCTCTTTTGGTAAAGTTTGCATTATTTTCTCGCGATTATAATTATTTTGATTGATTTAAGTAGAAGCGTGATCGCCATCAACATCTGACTTTAAAACTGCTTCTAAAGGTTCTTCTAAGAGATTTTCGAGATTAACTTCTAAACTAGATTCTGGATTGCTTTTCTGATCAATCCCAGTATCTAACTCATTATTTAGATTCTCGCATTCTGCATATCCCTCAGAAGCCTGAACACTCATGATGCGTTCAAAATGCTGACGGCGAAGTTGCATATTTGATTGCTGGATTCCAGTCCGAGTCATTTCTGGCAAAAATTCTAAAATTTCATTTGCTAGATGCTCTCGCACTGTCATTACCCGAAAAGCCATTTCTTGGTTGACCGCAAATAGGTCTTTGATATAAAGTTCTCCACTTTGGAGTCTTTCGCGCGTTGAGAATTGATTAAACCAAAGAGCTTTTAACTTATCGGTTTCTTGCAACTGCTCGGCAATTGTCTTGACAGCCTCGAAGGTCAAAAAATTGATCAACATATTGGCTGTGGACTTAGTACTGCGCTTAATATCCATAGACTGAACTTAACCAAGATTAACTACGATAAGTTTTTGCAAAGCAAAAACTTATCGTAGTAGAGCTAATCGATTAGACGGTATCCATTGCTTCAAACTCAAACTTGATTTCTTTCCAGAGTTCAAGAGCAACGTTCAATTCAGGAGACCAACGACCAGCTTCACGGAGGATGTCGCCACCTTCACGCATCATGTCGCGACCTTCGTTACGAGCTTGTACGCAAGCTTCGAGGGCAACGCGGTTAGCAGTTGCACCAGGAGCCGCACCCCAAGGATGTCCCAAAGTACCACCACCAAACTGGAGGCAAGAGTCATCACCAAAGATTTCCACGAGCGCAGGCATGTGCCATACATGGATACCACCCGAAGCAACGGGCATAACACCAGGCATAGAAGCCCAATCTTGAGTGAAGTAGATACCACGTTCGCGATCAAGTTCGATGTGGTCTTCACGCATTAGGTCAACAAAGCCCATGGTGATACCCTTTTCGCCTTCGAGCTTACCGACAACGGTTCCCGAGTGGAGATGATCGCCACCAGACATACGCAGACACTTAGCCAAAACGCGGAAGTGAATACCGTGAGTTTTTTGACGGTCAATAACTGCGTGCATAGCGCGGTGAATGTGCAACAGCAAGCCATTGTCACGGCAGTACTTAGCAAGAGTGGTGTTAGCTGTGAAGCCACCAGTCAAGAAGTCATGCATGATGATCGGAGTTTTGATTTCCTTAGCGAATGCTGCACGTTCCATCATTTGCTCACAAGTAGGAGCGGTAACGTTCAAGTAGTGACCCTTGACTTCGCCAGATTCAGCTTGTGCTTTTTCGATTGCTTCTTGAACGAACAGGAAGCGATCGCGCCAACGCATGAAAGGCTGAGAGTTGATGTTTTCGTCGTCTTTGGTAAAGTCCAAACCGCCGCGCAAACATTCGTATACTGCACGACCGTAGTTCTTAGCAGACAAGCCCAATTTAGGCTTGATCGTACAACCGAGCAAAGGACGACCGTACTTGTTAAGTTTGTCGCGCTCAACTTGAATACCGTGAGGAGGTCCTTGGAAGGTCTTCAGGTATGCGATCGGCACACGAATATCTTCGAGACGAAGTGCACGAAGAGCTTTGAAACCAAACACGTTACCAACCAATGAGGTTAGTAAGTTGGTGACAGATCCTTCTTCAAACAAGTCCAGAGGATAAGCGATGTAAGCGATGTATTGGTTGTCTTCGTTGGCAACTGGTTCGACATCATAACAACGACCTTTGTAGCGATCGAGGTCGGTCAACAAGTCTGTCCATACAGTTGTCCATGTACCTGTCGAAGATTCGGCGGCAACTGCTGCTGCTGCTTCTTCTGGAGGTACGCCTGGTTGAGGCACAAAGCGGAATGCAGCGAGAAGGTCGGTATCTCTGGGGGTGTAATCAGGCGTATAATACTTTAGTTTATAGTCCTGAACACCTGCGTCATAGCCAGCTTTGGCTTTAGACTGTGTTTTCGAGTAAGACATTAATATCTCCTTACTAATGTTAAATGAGAATCAATTAAATTTCCATCATTTGCACTAGGGCATTTTGATCCTGTGAGAGATGGAATATTTGTTGCTTTGTATAAGTTAATCTTATCAGGAATTCTTCGTGCGAAGTTCTTGAATGATATTTATAATTTAAACACAAACTGCGTATCTACATTTACTTTTTTATAAAAACTTTTTTACAATTGCCTATATTTATCTATAAATATTATATAAAAGATTTATATAGCTTTAATAAGCTAGATATATCTTTTAGCACTTGATTTATAGCAAATCCTTTCAGGGTGGTATGTTCAAATCCTTTCTTAATAGAGATAAATTAGTCAATCTGACTATTGATTTGTGTTAAGAGAATTCATGATGTATCGATCATTTTTTGCTGTTAGTTGATACACACTGATAGAGAAACTAATTTGAATAGTCAGCAACTGTGACAATAATTAGAAACTCTAATAATTTCCAGAATAGAAATATTGAACTTAGCCTATTTGAAGTCGAATTTATTAGTAATAACAGAAAGTCTACACATTGAAGCCTTGTAAGAATGATAGTTAATATTGCTTCACTACGCCACTTTAGCAAAAGAACTATTTACAGCTTAAGCTTCATGATTAATCCATATTAATAATTTTTTCGACTTAAAGAATCACTTGAATATCAGCTAAAAGGCTAATAGTGACTTTATTATTCCCACTTAGAGAAGTTATTAATCATGTTCATCTAATAAAACTTAATACAAATTAAGATTTGCATCACTTTTTTTTCGTGTAACATGATTAAATTACAATTGAGATGTAATAAGTCAACTGAAATCAACTTGTCTGCTTTTCATTCATCGTTAAATGGTGATTTAAAAAGTAATTAGGTTGATACTATCTAAATAGTTGTATTAATTGTGACCTAAATAAGCAAGTTGGTTTACTTAAGGCGAGTAATGCATACGTACATTTTTTAGCATTGAGTAATTTAGTTTACATAAGACTAAGTAGTGATGGAAGCTGTAAAGTCCATACTTCATACTAATAAATCCATGTGCATTAATAGCTTTTACTATCTAGTAATCATGTAGCTTAACTTTGACGAAGTTAAGTGGTGTTGGTAATAGACAAAGACATACTGATTACTACAGCGTCAATATAGATTGTCAAGTTAAGCCGATCTTATAAAACCTATCTACATTGATTATAAAAAAGCATGAAACTCTCTAAATTTAGTCTCGGTATTAGCCTTGCAGTCATTACTGCTGGTTCCATGATCGTATCAAGTGCATCTGAAGCATCTAGCCTTTTGTTTAACGATGGTCCTGGATCTAAACCTCTGACTTTAAGTTCAGTATCATTTCAATTCGAGTTTCTTTCGAATAATGGTGATTACCGATCTAAGCTATCTGTAGACAATGCGAATAAAATGTATGAATATCAAGTATTGTTTGAAGAGAATACGTTTAATGACAATAGTGAAATCAAGCTTAACACTATAGTTAATTCAACAGATTGGGCACAATATATCCCCGAAAGCAAGTGGCTTTTGGCTTGGAGTTCTGAGTCTAAGTCTTCAGATGGAGTTATTAAATATGAGTCAACTGTTTTTTCAACAAATCCAATTGATGGTAGAGGTCCAGCTCCGGCGGAAGTTGTTCAGTTTAAGTATCTTTCTAATGACGATGCTGGCTGGTACACCTATGGAATTGAAGAGACTAAAGTTAAAAGCGGCGTCAACGTAGACTACGATGATGCAACATTTAGAGTTCGAGCCACTCCTGTTCCAGTACCTGCGATTGTTCCTGGCATTGCTTTAGCGGCAGCATTTTTTGGGAGAAAAGCTCTTAAGCGTAAGCAAAAAGCTACTGATTAGCTTTTGAATAATTGACATCCAAAACTACAGCAGAAGCAATTTTTGGTTTTTTATATTGAATTTATCTTTTAGTAAACAAGTTAAAGATAAATTGCTTTAAGATATCAATTTTCCAATGAATTAGAATAAATCAAAATCCAAAAGAGAAAGGCAGTGCTAGGCATTAACTTTCTTTTTTGGGTTTTATGTTTGAATATATCTGCCAATTGTTAGAAATTTGAGTTGAGGTTAGTTTTATACAAAATTGATTAGCATTACCAGTTATTATCAATCTTATTTCTTCCGTCAAGGAGCAAGCATTCGATGATCGCAGTTAATCAACAAGAAGTTTTGGCAAGCTTCAAAGTCTTAGTAAGCATGGCAAAAGCCGACGGAAAACTGCTCGAAGAAGAGTTTGCAAGTCTTGCCGATAGTTTTGAAGAAATTCATCTTCCCGAAGGCGTGACCGTCGATCGCTTATTAAATGAAGATGATGCACCAATTGATACATTACTTTCTCAAATTACGAGCGAAATCGCACAGGAAATGGTGTATCAGTCAGCTTATGCCATGGCAAATATTGATGGTGAATGTAGCACTGAAGAAAAGGAACTTTTAGAAAAAATTGGCACAACATTTTCCACGTCTAAACTTTGGGGTAGAGCCGAATGGTTAGAAAGTCTAGAGCGGCGTTCTACCCGTTCGTCAATATCTGAGCAAGTTCG
Source organism: Pseudanabaena sp. (assembly GCA_043786935.1). Taxonomy (GTDB): domain Bacteria; phylum Cyanobacteriota; class Cyanobacteriia; order Pseudanabaenales; family Pseudanabaenaceae; genus Pseudanabaena. The sequence continues at coordinate 7,543 of JAYVVP010000102.1, forward strand.
ACAAATTGACGATCCCGAAAAACGGGAGCTTGAGGTTGATAATGCGATCACTGATGCTTGCTTTCTCAACGCTGTCTTAGGAGCTTTTCCTCTACCTGGGATTGCGATCGCCTTTGACATGCTGGTTTATTGGAATCAACTTGATCTCGCCCAAACAATCGGACAAAGCTGGGGTTATGATCGCGCTAATGAAAACCTTCGCAAAGCTTTATTAGGCAGCTTAGGAATTACAGGAACCAGAATTGCGATTAGTAATCTAGCTAAGTTAGTTCCTGTTTTTGGCATGGTAGTCGGTGCGACTACAGCCTATGCAAGTACATGGGCTCTTGGAAAAGTTGCTAACGAATATTTTGCTTCAGGCGGCGAAATGGATACCTTTAGTCTCCGTCAAGCTTTTAAGCAGGCGAAGAAAGAGGGAGAGGCGGTTTATAAAACTAAAGCCGATGAAATTGCTGCTAAGAGACAAGCGATTGAGCCTCAACTGCAATTGCTAAACGAGGAGCTGAAATCAGGAATTATTACACCTGATCAGTATCAAGCGAGGCTTAAAGAGCTGCTTTGAACTTTAAAGGGGCAATTTTGCGCTAAAAATCGAAAATAGAGCTAATCAAACTTTTAACTACCCAAATATCTAGATCGTCTGTTTTGACTGCCTCGGCAATCTGATGAGCGCGATCTAGATCGGGCGCGATCGCAAATACAGTTGAGCCAGAACCTGACATCATCGCGCCGATGCACTCTTGATCTAGCAATCTGTTTTTTAACTCAGCGATCGCAGGATATTCAGGCAATACTACTCGTTCGAGATCGTTATGAAGTAATCTTCCGATTTTGGTTGGTGCAGCATCGTCATCAGAAGCGATCGCTGTTACCATCTGGCTCGATAGATGTTGGTCTTTGACTAAGCTTGTCGCCAGCAAACCTTGCGATCTAAAAGTTTGATAAGCCCATGCTGTGGAGATCGCAATATGACGCAGCTTACAAACTACTAGTACTAAATCGGTGAGAGCGGGGAGTGGTGAAAGAATTTCTCCACGACCTATTGCTAAAGCCGTGCCTCCGACCACACAAAACGGGATATCAGAGCCTAACTGCGCCGCCAAATCACAAAGCTGTTTCTGCGTAAGCCCTAAATTCCAAAGGCGATTAATACCGACTAAAACTGCTGCTGCATTGGCTGAACCACCAGCTAAACCTGCCCCCATTGGGATTTGCTTATTAATCGAAATTTCTAATCCCCCAATTTCAGGATATACACTTTGCATCAAAGCTGCGGCTTTGTAGGCTAAGTTAGTGCGATCGCAAGGTACTTCAGGATTGTTGCAAAGTACCTGAATCTGATCAATGCCGATTTTACGAATATCAACGTGATCGCATAGATCAATACTCTGCAAAATCATCACCAGATCGTGATAACCATCAGGACGATTGCCCGTAATCTCTAGATAGAGATTAATCTTCGCAGCCGTCTTAAGCAAAATACGCGAGGTCATTGGGAAAAAGTTCGCTTATAAATATGTTGTAAATTTTTTTGATCTGTATCAGTACCGATCCGACGCAGCGATCGCATTTGATTTTCGACCATGAGCTTAGCATCTGCTCGCGAGATAGGCTCAAACTGAATACCTTCAGGAGTACTAGTAATCATGAAAAATAACCTTTGGGCGTAGAGCGTCGTAAATAGACTACGAAGCTCATCTACTTTACACAAGCGAGATAGCAAGCCAAAAGTAGGATGATTTAAATAATGTTCGGACATTTGGCAGGCAGGAAAATTTAATAAATAACTGTTCTAGAGAAAAGCGACCATACAAGATAAAATCCTTAACAAATAAAGATTTTTTTCTAAATTCTTAACAGCATGAGTTTAATAAAAAACATCAAAACTAATTATTTCAGGAAAGTTTAACAATCCCCAGAGATTTGACAATACAACCTATTCAACAATATTGCCTTTACTATTTTGATATGTTTGGTGTGATTAGTTAGAAAATGTTATCAAACCTTAATGGCTTTTTATCTAAACTTTGAGCAAATTATGAACAAATTTTTTAGTTTTCGTATTCTTGCAAAGATTTTTTTAGGTATGGTGGCGATTATCACTATTCTGACTATGCCCAACCAAGCGATCGCGGCTAAACGTCATCCTGTGATTCCTGCTCATGGTCAACCCATTCTCAGCGGTAATATGCATGGCGGAGATTGGATATCCGCCTCTAATGATTCTAAGCAAGCCTATTGTCAAGAAGCCTTTGCCGCCTTTCGTGGCTCGGCTGCCCAAAGCTATATTATTAGCCATAATATTCAAAGTATGAATTCTGAAGGACTATGCGATCGCATGGATCAGTACTACAGTCTCGAAGACTATCTAGATGAGCGCCTTGGTTCGGCTGCGGCGATCGCCCCTATTCTGTTTGCCGATACACCTCTAGGTACTAAATATTAAATTGTTGCAAAAAATTTGTCTGGAAACGCTTTACGAAATCAAAGAATTAGGGAACCAGAGGCTTCAGACAATTGTCTTTAGACTGAACACCTTCTAAATGATAGTTAAAACTATCTAGATCTGTATATTTACTTATCAGATCTATTTATAGATATACAAAAATACACATGACATAAGCTAAAATCTGTGTCATAAATATTTTCGCGGTGTGATAACAGCGTCTTAAAAAGCGTTTTTAAAGGAAGCATGAGCAAACAAACTGAAGCCTTGACAAAAGAGATTTCTCCATTGAACGTAACTGTTAAGAAGTTATATTCCGAAGCAGTTCAAGCCGAACTAGCGGAATTACAATCTGATATCGATGTTCTTTTACAGCAATTGCAAAGTTTGAGCAGTCAACGCCTTACCGCAGTAGGGAGTGTTTAGTGGTTGCTATACAAAACTCCTCACACACTCTTACCTCTGAGACAACTCTTCGAGACATCATCAAAACTGTACCTCCCGAGTATTTTGCAAAAAATGCTCTCAGAGCTTGGTTGAGTGTTTTATTTTCCGTAACTGCCGTCACTCTTGGCTACGCCAGTATTGCCTTCTCGCCTTGGTACTTGTTACCATTTGCTTGGATCTTTACAGGCACAGCTCTCACAGGTTTTTTTGTGATTGGTCATGATTGTGGACATCGATCCTTTTTTAGTAAGATTTGGCTCAATGACCTAGTTGGACATATTGCTTTCTTACCTTTGATTTTTCCTTTTCACGGTTGGCGATTTAAGCACGATCACCATCACTTGCATACCAACAAGATGGGCGAAGATAATGCTTGGTATCCTTTCACTGTTGAAGAATATGAAGAAGGAAAAGGGCTAATTTCTAATGTTTATCGATTGATCCGTACCCGTTTTTGGTGGACTGGTTCAATTATTCATTGGGCAAACTTGCATTTCAACGCCAGCCTTTACCCTGAGCGTCAACAGTCACAAGTTAAATTTTCCTATCGCTTAGTGATTGCTTTTGCCGCGATCGCTTTCCCTGCCCTGATTTTCTTCACGGGCTTTTTCGGCTTTATTAGCTTCTTTGTAATGCCTTGGTTGGTTTATCATTTTTGGATGAGTACCTTTACCATCGTTCATCACACGATGCCTAATATTGCTTTTAAAGAAAAAGATAAGTGGCATGCAGCGACCGCTCAGCTTACAGGAACTGTACATTGCGACTATCCAGCTTGGGTAGAATGGCTATGTCATGATATTAATGTTCATATTCCTCATCATATTTCGACTGGTATCCCTTCATATAACTTACGTTTGGCATACAAGTCTTTGGATGAAAATTGGGGACAATATTTGTATAAAACTAAGTTCTCTTGGGGATTGATGAAAGATATCGGCGATCGCTGTCATATCTATGACGCTGAGAAGTGTTACAAGTCTTTCGCTGAAGTAGATGCTAAAGCAATTTAGTTGAGTACTTCACAAGCAAAAAAAAGGATGTACTTTGTACATCCTTTTTTTTTTGTACTGAACCAATTCGTTAACGAAAATTTAAATGGGATAGATTTTAATTGGGAGCAATCTGATTAAAGCTTCTCCTAGTCGATAAGCCTGAGTGTCATACATTGGTAGCTCGATCGCAGCAGGGAGGCTTTGCATAAATCGTCGCGCTAGTTCCAGATCACAGCCTGAAATATTTTTAAGCTTATTGCCAGCATCGAGCAAAACACTTGAATTTAAAGGCGGCTTAGCTCGTAGCTGCCAACGTTTAGGCAAATGTAGATTTCCTAACTCGATTCGCCGTAGTCCCGAAATAGAAGCCAAAATCGTTAAGCGATCGCCTACTTTCATTACCTCATCATCCGAGGGCATATAAAACTCGCTATTGCCATTAGCTTTAGGTTGATCAGTTTTTAAGTAAATTGGCACAACCGTATAGCCATAGGCAATCTGAGATAAGTTTTTACCAATCAATGTGTCATTTTCAGAAATTCGATACTCAGCGACTAAAACTGTACTCTGATTGAGACGAAATAGACTCAACATATTTTCACCAAAGGCTGCTCCTGCAAATGCTTCTGCTGAGAGAGCATAGGCACAAAAAGATTGAGAATTTGGCAACAGTTCCGCTAAGTTTTCGCTAAAGTAGCGATCATAAGTACGGATGGCTAGATTTATCTGACGATTGTTTCCTTTAGCGGCATCGCGCGCTAGTAAGGCTGCCTCTAGGTTGAGCATTTGATCTTCAGTTACCGTAAGAATGCTCTTAGCGCGACCAAGATTTGTATTAGATAATTCTTCAATAATATTTCCCGTAAACCAAGGGACTTTAGAAGCAAGCTCACAATCATGAGGATGTGAACTAACAATAACGATTGGATGCTGAAGCTTGAATAATAGGTCGGCAATCCGTTGTCCAAGTCTGCCAAAACCGATAATGATAATATGATCGCGGGCGGGTAAAGGAAGCGCTTTCTTAAAAAATTCAAACTTAGAACTGAGAATGCTATCGGCGATTAGTCCGACCACGCCCAACAAAAATAGCAAACTAATCAAAGTAATTGACAAACAAAATATGACCACCCACAAAGGCACTTGATCTTCACCTAGTCCACCAAATACATCTCCAAATCCACCTAGCAACAAAATCATGCTTGCCGAGGTTGATTTTTGCCATGAAATATTTGGCACATTAAAGAACAAAATCATTGAACTAATCCCCCATAGTACGATCGCTGTAGGGATTCCCCATAAAATTAAACGGCGCGATCGCTGAGCTTGGAACCAAAAGACAATCTGATTCCACTTAGATTTCCAAAAAGATGAACTTGTGATTTTTTGGAACAACTTTTCTATCTTCTGCAAAGCTAAAGAATGAGATCGATTAGATTGAGTAGGCAGTTCTAATTGGTGACTCACTGAGGCAAAGTCATTTTCAACACACTCAATAAATGCAACTTTGTCACCGATTTGGATAAGTGTATCTGGTTGCCATTGAAAGAATAGGCGATCAGAATTAAGCCCTGCGACACTCAAAAGCCGAGAATTTTTTTTGTGCAATAGATAAGCAGGACTCCTCACAAAGCGATAATTATCTGGTTCTACCGTGCATTCAACTACTCGCAATTTGCGATCGCTGATTTGAAATAGTCCTAATGTTCCTTCGCCCAGACCTGCAACCGCAAAAGCAGCGGCAGGTAACTCCACAGGATCGAGCGCGGCAAAGTTTTTTAATTGACCTTTAAGTAATTGATTGAGATTTTGTCGAGAAGAGCGGACAACTATATGTACATTTGGATTGAGCCGCCGTGCTGCGATCGCTGTCTCAATATTCACATTCTCATTACTTGTGACCAGTAGAATCGCCCGACAATTATGGATACCTGCCTTGATGAGAACTTCTGAACGACGACAATCTCCTAAGATCATACATTCATCAAGTAGTTCTGAAAAGTTGTCAAACTCCATTAACTCTGGCTGAACTTTGTCGATCGCACAAATTTTAACTTCATATTCTCCATAAGCAAACTTTTTCAAGTTAAACACAGAGTGCTGTCCTAAGCTACCTAAGCCACAAACGATAAAGCGATCGCACATAGATACTTCATTGTTTATACCTAGCTTTTTGGCTTGGATTTCTTCATTACCTGCTTCTATATGTTCAGTTGGAGCAAGAGCAATTTTTTCTATCCATTGTGGTGATGGGTAACCAAATGAAAATGCGTAAATTCGGATAACTTTTGTCTGACTATCAATATCTTTACAACATTTTCTGACTACTTCTACTAGCAGTTCGCGATCGCCAAAATAAGTGGACTCCAGCAAAATATGTAATTCTTTGCGCTTTTGTCTGACTGTGACATTTACTTTGATATCTAAGTCAAGTAAGCAATTTTTAATCAGAACAGTAAGCGATCGCATTCTTTATTCAAGCTCTAAAACTGGTGAATTTATCAAGAAGTTAATCAAAGGTTAATCATAAACTACAAACATTAATAGAAGATTATCCTGCTGTTTCTAAAAGAACAAAGATTTTATTTTTTTAACTATCTGCTGTGTGTTATGGAGGATAATTGTGTTTTATAACGTCTAAAAATCAATGTCTGTTCGAGTTCGTATTGCACCAAGTCCAACGGGTAATTTGCATATAGGCACTGCCCGCACAGCTGTATTTAATTGGCTATATGCCCGTCACCACAAGGGGACTTTTATTCTCAGAGTCGAAGATACTGATCGCGAGCGTTCTAAGGACGAATATACACAAAATATTTTGGAAGGCTTGGCATGGTTGGGGATCAATTTTGATGAGGGACCATTTTTTCAAACACAACGTAGCGATCGCTATATTTCCACAGTGCAGAAGCTATTAGCCGAAAAAAAAGCATACTTTTGCTACTGCACCGAAGAAGAATTAGACACAATGCGGGAGACCCAAAAGGCGAATAAGCAAGCTCCCCGCTACGATAATCGCCATCGCAACCTTACTGAAGAACAGCGTCAAGCCTTTGCTGCCGAAGGTCGCCGTCCTGTGATTCGCTTTATCATTTCAGAGCCTCGCACTATCGCATGGAATGACCTAGTCCGCGACACCGTGTCCTGGAGCAGCAGCGATCTCGGTGGAGATATGGTAATTGCTCGTGTCGATGAACAAGGCAATATTGGCTTGCCTTTGTATAACTTTGCAGTAGTCGTTGACGATATCGATATGCAGATCACCCAAGTGATTCGCGGTGAAGATCATATTGCGAATACGGCTAAGCAAATTTTGATTTATGAAGCATTAGGCGCAACTCCGCCACAGTTTGGACATACACCGCTAATTCTCAATCAACAAGGAGCGAAAATTTCTAAGCGTGATGGAGCAACATCAGTTTGGGAATTTAGGAATATGGGCTACATTCCTGAAGCTTTTAATAACTACATGGCTCTGCTCGGCTGGTCTCCTAACGATGGGAAAGAGTTATTTAGTTTAAAAGAGGCTTCGCAGATTTTTAGTCTTGATCGCGTCAATAAGGCCGGCGCAAAGTTTGATTGGGATAAACTGAACTGGATTAATAGTCAATATTTGCACTCGTTACCAACTGAAGATGTCTGCGATCGCTTAACTCCATTTCTCAAGCAAGCAGGCTACAATTTGGAAACTGTTGATCGCCAATGGTTGCTAGACTTAACCAAACTAATTGCGCCGAGTTTAACCCTGCTCACGGATGCAGCTACGATTAGCAAGTTTTTCTTCACTGAGTTTGAGGACTATACCG
>JAYVVP010000103.1:0-5657 GCA_043786935.1 Pseudanabaena sp.
AGCTGATCTCTGGATAATGCTTGATACAAACTAGGAGCATTTTGCACGGTCACTCCAGCCGTATTGTCAACTCCTTGTTTACCTTTAGGTCCTGCTTGCCGATTGGCTATGCGCCGCCAAAAATATTGGTGCTCACGCTCAAACCAGTAAATATTTGTATGCTCAGCCATGATAAAGCTGTGAGTTTCCTGCACGATCTCTTCAAGTCGATCATTGAGTGTAGGAATATTACGGATTTTAGAGAGGATTTGTAGTAAGGGTTCGTCTGGACGTTTGGCATTATGAGAGTGCCATTCGTTATCAAGTCGGCTGAGGGTAGAGCCAAGACTTCCAAGCACAACGGATAACCTCGCTCTTTCTTCATTGCGCGGTGTAACGTTCCAAAGATTTGAGCCTAATAGAATTACACCAAAGCTCTTATCGCGATGATAGATCGGCCATAGTAATGTGCCTTGAATATCAAATTTTTGAGCAACTTTCTGCCAATCACCACTACGTTTTTCTTGACGCAAATCGGCGATCGGGATTGGTTTACGTTGCAAAATTACTTGATCGAGCAAATCACCCGCATTAAGCGCAAATCGCTCCTTTAAAAATTTAATCTCTCCCGCAGGTGTAATACCACCCTTGCCATTAAGTCGATGGTTTTCTTGATCATAAAGCCCAATCCAAATGAGTTTGTAATCAAAATTTTCTCGAAGATAATCGAGTGTTGCCGCCAATAAGTTGTCAATACTATCTTCATCACGCAAGAACTGCATGATTCGCCCAAGGTTAACAAATTGGCGATCCCATGGGTTGGTTCCTGCTTGACTCATATTTTTACCAAGACGTTTTTGACTTAAAAGTTATGGCTAGCGTCGTATCGTATAAAACTGAGATTTTTGAAAGAAATTTCAAAAAGAAATTTTACAAACAGCATTTCATCATAAGCGTACAATCTTTAGCCCAGAAAGTCAGTAATTAAGTTATGCGCTTATTAATTTTTATAGCATTTGCCCCAAATAGTCAATCGACCAGCCATTCCAGCGATCGCTCACCAATTTGGAGAGGGATGCTAATTGCTTTACCGAGGCGAGGTCGTTCTTTAGTAGTTTCGATAAATTTTTGTACCTGTTCGACTACTCCCCAATCGCTGAGGTAAGAGGCGATCGCATCAAGATGTTCAATAAATTCAGACTCATTCATCAAAAAAGACTGCTGCTCTTGATAACGCCACATTACTTGTAAAAAGATTTTACCCTGAGTTTTGCGTAGTTGGACATCATAGGAAAAGTCCCATTTGTGGACGATCGCTTGTCGTAATTCTGCACCTGTCATAATTTCAACGCTTTATTTAAATTTCCTTGAGAAACTTGTAACATTTGTTCGCCTGTAGCTGCCTCTACTTTTGTCCAGTGCATTAACAAAGCAAGTTTAACTTTTTTGCCCGATTTCTCTAGTAAGGCGATTGCATCCTCACGACCAACTGAAGTGAGATCGCAAATAATCCGAATCGCGCGATCTTCAAGTTTGCTATTGGTGACCGATACATCGATCATGCGATTGCTGTAAACTTTGCCTAGTTTTACCATTACCCCTGTCGAAATGGTATTCAGTACTAGTTTTGTAGCTGTCCCTGCTTTAAGTCTGGTCGAGCCAGTCAAAATTTCTGCACCGACAAGCGGACGGATCTCGAGATCGTACTGGATCGGAAATTGGTCTGGCGTTACGCAGCAAAAAAAGATTGTTTTTGCACCCCGTTGTTTTGCCTCTTTGAGTGCTCCATGAACGTAGGGGGTAGTGCCACCTGCGGTGATCCCCAAAACAACATCGCGATCGCTAATGTTTCTCTCAGCGATCGCGGCGGCTCCATCATCTTCACGATCTTCGAGCGCTTCGGAGCTTCGCACCATCGCTTTCATGCCACCTGCTAAAATACCCTGAATTGATTCAGGATCACTGCAAAAGGTGGGTGGACATTCAGCGGCATCAAGTACGCCCAATCTTCCGCTTGTACCCGCACCGACATAAAACAGTCTCCCACCATTGGAAATCGCCTCGCTAACTATCGTAATCGCCTGTGCGATCGCCTCTTTCACTTCGCCAACGGCAGCAACTGCTTTAGCGTCTTCTTGATTAAAAAGCTCAACAATTTCTAGGGCGCTAAGCTGATCCAAATCTTGGCTATGGGGATTTGCCTGCTCTGTCAACAAATAACCGCGATCGCCAGCTAGTTTTTCTATCACTGACCAAACTCAACTCTTGCTTTTTCAACAATTTCTGCCGTAATCGTATCACTACCTGCGGCAAGTGCCAGCTGTTCGATTCGCTGACGAGCTTGCGATCGGACAAAGTAAGGAATATTTTTGTACTTGACTTTTGCTTCAGATGTCCAAGTTAAATCTTCTGAATAATCTGAATTTTGCATGGGCTTCTCTAATTAAATACTCTAATTAAATACTCTATCGCGATGCTTCTTTCTATATTCATTTTAATTAAGCAAACTATAAATCCGTAGAAATAATTGCTTGCTCAAAACGTAATAGCTCTAAAGATCGATTACCATAAATTGATTCAATTTGTTCTTCGCAACAGGCGATCGCAAACTCATCTAGTTCTTCTGGCTCAATGCCAAACATGTCATAAAAAGTTTCTGCTTCCACTCGACAAAATCGAGGGCGTTGCTCATAGATTGCACATTTGCGATTGAGCCGATCAAAGTTGATGCACCAGCCATCAATACCGACCATGCTCAAGTATTGTTGCAGCTCTATGGGCGTGAGATAATCTTCGAGGTCAGGGCGATCCGCAGGATCGAGATTACAACAAGCTCCACAGCCACTAATACATTGCCAAGTTGCCATCTTTACACTTTTTCTATTCAACTATCAATATAGCAATTACCAAACCCAAAAAGTAGAAAGCGACGCAAAGCAACGCCTTTTATTTGGGAAGATGACAAACTGGGAAGATTACAAAGCGCTACACCACGATCGCATCAATTCATTTACAACCTCTGGACTCTCATCATGAGGACAATGTCCAGATTTTATATAGTGTTCTGTCAATGATGGATAGAACTCACGAAATTTTGTACCTCTAGCCGCAGAATTCATCCATGGATCGCCCTCACCCCAAATCATTAGTAGTGGGCAGGTCATTGCTCCCAATAATTGATCCACTGTTTTCCCTTGGGGAGTGCTAAAAACCGATGCAAAAACCTGTGCTGCACCTTCATCACAAGAAGCACGATAAATCTCTTCTACCAATTGATCAGTGACAGCGGATTGATCCAAGTAAACTTTTTTTAAGGTGCTGCGAATCCGTGGCTTTTGCCGAACAAAAGCAAATAATAGTTGATTTGCCCAAGGTTTAAGCAAAGCTCCTTGCAGAATCTGACGGATTGCTTTTTGAACTGGATTTACTTTTTTTACACCAAGTGGATTGCTATCAGTGAATGGTCCCGCGCTATTGAGTAAGACAATTCCTGCTACTGATTGAGGATACTCGGCAGCGACACACAACGAAGCATAACCACCAAGAGAATTACCAGCAATCACAGTTGGTCGTTGAATTTTTTCAGTAATAAAATCGTTAAGCTGATCGCGCCAAAGTTCACCACTATATTCCCAAGCAGGTTTTTGCGATCGCCCAAAACCTAGCATATCGATCGCATATACTTCAAAGTGTTGACTTAGTTCAGCAATATTTTTGCGCCAGTGGTCAGTAGACGCACCAAATCCATGCACTAAGAGCAAGGGCGGAAGCTGAGAATTATTACCCGCTTTGACAAAATAAACTTTTTGTTCGCGCCAGAGCCAATATTGACCTGCGATCGGTTGAGTAGTGGTGGAAACCATTTTGATAATTTACATATGTTTTATATCTGTAATTGTTACATATCTTCATATATAAAATTTAGAGGGCCAAAGAGGGGATTCCCGTTCCTGTATTCTCTAAGTTTTATGTGTCAACTTTACAGACGATACCGTAGGATTATGAGGGCGAACCTAAAGCAGTAACTTATGAATCTTGGCAAGCGCAACCGTTTTTCTGCTAATAAAATTACCGTGCAATTGCTGCGCGAAGGAATTGTCGAATCGATCCACTGTTGCCAAGCTGCGGTAGTCGATACGCGAGGACGTGTTCTCTCAGCTGCAGGTGATCCTCAGACAACCACCTTTGCTCGTTCCTGTCTCAAACCAATCCAAGCGTTGCCAGTGTCAATTTTTGGCGTACAGGAGCGATATAACCTCTCAGAGAAGGATCTAGCAATTATTTGCGGTTCACATCAAGGTACGATCGCTCAAGCCCGACAAGTTTTTGGCATTCTTTGGCGTTGCGATGTTGAGCCAAGTGCTTTACAATGCCCAATTCCTAGCCCTCAAAAAAGTCGTCTTCAATATAATTGTTCTGGCAAGCACGCAGGCATGATTGCGATCTGCAAACAACAAGGTTGGCAGATTTCATCCTATATGGATCGCAATCATCCTGTACAGCAACTTGCTCTCAACACAATGGCAGACCTTTTACACATGCCCGCTGCCGAGTTTATCTGCGCTCATGATGATTGCGGTGTGCCGACTTATCTATTAGAAATGCGTCAACTAGCACATTTGTATGCCTTGCTATCGGCTCATGACCAATTACATTTAGAGCGGATCACTCGCGCGATGACGCGAAATCCTGAGATGGTGTCTGGTAATGGAGAGTTTGATACAGAACTAATGCGTCTAACTAATGGTGAAATTGTCAGTAAGTCAGGTGCAGAAGGAGTTCAATGCATTGGACGTATTGGCGAAGGATTAGGATTGGCTATCAAAGTAATGGATGGGTCGAAACGTGCAAAAAATGTAGTTTCCATCCATTTGTTAAAGCAATTAGGCTGGATCTCACCAACTGTTGCTCAAACTCTTGAGGAATCTTTTCTATCAGTTGGTAAATATAGCCGATTAGAGGCAGTTGGAGAATTGTCGTTAGCCTAAATCAAACTCTTTTAATTATTGAGGCGATTTTGCGGCGTGTGTTTGTCTTTTCCTGCGCCGTATCTGGTAAATAGACTCTGTGGCGCTTCTTTAGGTGATGGTGAGCAAAGTCAAAGCGATCGTGCTGAAAGGTAATTAAGACCAAATAATGCCTGTTAAATTTGCTTCTTGAGTTTGCATCCCCTCGGTAACCGCATCAGCCAGTTTAGATTTACTTAAGTTCGCCTTATAAAAATTCACGCGACTAAGATCAGAGCCTTGGAGATTCGCACCAGTTAGATTTGCTTCACTAAGATCAGCATCGCAAAGACTTGCACCATAAAGGCTAGCAAAACTGAGATCGACCTCAAATAGCGTGGCTTTATTGAGATTTGCCCCATTGAGGCTAGCACGACTGAGATCGGCGCGTTGCAAAATTCCTTCATTCAGGTTTGCTCCGAATAATCTCGCATCTCTAAGAATTGCCTCACTAAGATCGGCTCGATTTAGCTTCGCTTTTTCCATACTTGCCCCATTAAGTTTGGCGCGAGGTAGTTTGGCTTTGCTCAAAATTGCTTTATATAAATTCACTCCATATAGCTTTGCTTCACTAAGATTTGCTTCACTGAGATCTGCTTCACCTAAATCTGCCCCACTAAAATTTGCCCCAATTAAAGTGGCGCGATAGAGTTTAGTGCCATTGAGGTCGGC
>JAYVVP010000104.1:0-15230 GCA_043786935.1 Pseudanabaena sp.
TCAGGGTTACGATGAGACATCGCAAGGTTGCTTAACTTTAAACTGACAATGGGGAAATATGCTTATGTCTTCTCTCCTCTTTATTTCCGATGAAGTCTATTATGGAACCAGATTAAAAATCCATCTCTTTCATGAAAAGGCAAACAACATAAATCACCATGACTCTTAAAGAACTAATCTACGCCGAAATTAACAAAATCGAAGAAGACAACCTTGATGAGCTAGGGACAGAGCCACACCAAACACCATCTTCCTGCCAGATAACTGCTTTAATTTGCATGGATTTACTATTGCTTTAGTTTGATTACTACCTTTTATAGTCTAATCCAAGGTTTAGTTAGTTTTTAAATGGGGTGATGTTTTGATTTATTAGGCGATCGCATGGCAAATCAGAAATTAGGCGATCGCTTAAATATACCGACATCTAAGGCATAACGCTCTTGGGATAAAAGCACTTGGATACCCTTATCTCGACAAATACTAGAAAGAAGATGGCTTGATATCACTTTCTCTTTTTGATTATCTGTTAGAGATAAAAATGCAGGTTGAGATTCTAGATTTTTCAGAATTTGTTCATAGGATGTTGTGTATTTACTAAAAATAGGCTCTTCTTGTAATTCGATCAACAACCTTTCAAACCCTACGCAAGCTAATCCATAGATTACAAATTTGGTAAAAGTTGCCTCTGGCTTTAACCCTTTTTTAGGATTGGTTTCCCCATCACAAAAATATCCCCCATGAGTATCAATTTTACCTCTGAAATAGTCGATTGTTAAACGCACAAAATCTTTAAAGCTTAACGCTTGCTTTCGCAGTGCATGGCTAACTAACCCTGCACTTTTTTGCCGTCCCTTATCTAAGTACTTTTCGGTATAGTCAGTGCAATCAAAGAAAGTAAAGAATTCACCTATGGGCTTTTGATTAGGTGCTAAAGCAATTTCCTTTTGTCGTGTAGACAGTGGCAATTGGTCTTGAATATACACATAATCTAAAGGGTAAGTGAGATGTTCTCGATTAGATAGAAGAACATTTTGTCCATTTTGCAGGCTAACTAATGGTTCATTCTCATCTGGGAGTCGTACAATCATGCCGTAGCTTCCTGATGGGATGGGAGATCCTTTTTGTAAAGCTGTTTTTTTGACTAGGTTTCCATTAGAGTCTTTTTCTGTGAAGTTTCTGACCATTACATTGCCTAACCGATACCCACCAACTTGTCTATTAGATGGGTAGATAAAATAATTTGCTATTGGGGAAGCTAACCTTAAAGCCATATCCCCTTCATTGCTGAATAGATATGCTTCTTTAAATCGCCGTAAAGACGATTGCAGAAAGTTGGCTCGTTGAGAAATGATAGTTTCTGCGGGAATATCAGGCGACACTAGAACTAGGCGTTCCAAAGAAAATACATTGCCAATGAAAGACGATGGTTTCTTTTCTGCTTTAGTAATATCTAAAGATCCAATAGAACTTGAGTCGAATACATCTGATAGAATTCGCACGGTATTAGTAACCACAAAGCCACCCATACTGTGCCCAATAAATGATAACTTAATGCGATCTGTCTCGGATCGCTTTTGATCAGGACTAGCCTTAACCACAGTATTATCAATTTGGCGAATCAATTCCACTAGATCTGAAACACCAAAATTATTAGCACGATAAGTATCTCGAAAATAAACTACTAACCTGAGCGCCAGAATCGTGAAGATCGCAGAAACCGTTATTAGAGAGAGAATAGTTAGAGTCGAAAAAATAATCAGAAAAATGCCAGCTTTTGAGGCTTGCCAAGCGATCGCTATAATACTTACAACTGAAACGATTAATCCCCCAATCACTCCTATAGTTCCCCAGCGATATCCTAGCCCTAAAATGACAGGTAAAGCTTGCATAGCGGCTTGAAACTTACCTAAAATGACTTTCGTAGAGGATTGAGATTTGTTTTGGCAAGAACCGCCTTCTGATGATTTGGGTAAAACTTTTTCCGACGGCCAGCGATAGCCAATTAAGAGTAAACCTTCAGAACGACTTTTATTGTAATGTTCTGTAAGATGTTTATAAATACTTCTATACCAGTCTTCTGTATCTGCCTTGCTAGTGTTATAGCCATGAACAACAATTAAAACTTCTGCCTTATCTTTATGCTCATTTAAATGTTGAGAAATTTCATTGATTAAACTTGTTGGGTCAGTAATGTCCTCAGCATTATTATCTTCAATATTAATAGGAGCAGTACTGACCACAAAATATGCTGGGAAAGGCATATTAGCTTGAGTGAGCTTTTGAATTGATAGTAAAGGAGCAGTCATAGAAAAGTATCCTTACTTCATAAATAATCTGAAAACTTTACCACAGCCGTTAGAGTGTATTTGTTAAAAAATATAGGCTCTTGATTGGTTTAGGAATGTGATTAATTAAAAGCATCTTGTGCTGATCGCGCTTTTACAATGGCATATCAAGATCGTTTATTTTAGTTATTTCTCATGTTTTACCTGAGCAAATAGGCTGAGTCTCGTATTTTTAAGTGACGCTCGCTTTATCATAGGCAACATATAGATTTTTTCGTGCAGCTTTTGTATGCCTGCTCATTTGCATCATGATTCTAAACCTCAACGCGATCGCCGCCAGCTGTCTCTAAAGATATTGCTGATCGTTCCATTTGTGACCCAAGTGATTGCTGCGGTGGGAATTACGGGGTGGCTGTCGGTGCAAAATGGACAGGAGGCAACTCAAGAACTAGCCCCCAAAATTGGGCAAGAAGTAACTAATACAATTGAAACTCATGTACGCGGGTATTTTGACGCACCTCTCGAAATTTTGCAAGCTCATGGAGTATCGGCAAGGGCAGGAAATCTAGCTTTAGAGAATTTAGAAAGTTTAGATAAGTTGTTTTGGCAACAAATGCGTCAAGCGCGAAACTTATATTTTTTCTATGCGGGAAATCCTCAAGGTCAATTTATTGGTGTTGAGCGGAGAGAAAATAATACTTTCGTCTTGCACAAGGTTTTAGACTCTACCACGAGACTGCAAAAGTCAATTTATCGCTTAGATAGTGCTGGCAAAACCCTCAATCAAATTGAAGGGAATATTTACGATCCACGCGATCGCCCTTGGTATCGAGAAGCCGTCAAAGCGCGTCAAGCGGTTTGGAGTCCTATTTATCTATTTGTAGCGCGTCCGATTTTAGGGATTACCGCTTCTTTACCGATTTATAGTGAATCTGGAAACTTGCGTGGCGTAATTGCGATCGACTTTCCGCTTTCGCAAATTGGCGACTTTCTCAAACAACTAACGATCTCGAAAACAGGGCAAGCATTTATTCTCGAACAATCAGGAGAGATTGTTGCCACATCAACTTCAGAATCTCCATCTGTTTCTACAGCTTCTACAGCTCAAGGTCAACAACGCATTTATGCGCGTGAGAGTCAAAATCCTTTATTGCGTTTAGCATCCCAAAACCTCCAACAAAACTATCCAAACCCCGCTAATATCCCCAATCATCAACAAATTCAACTGCAATGGGAAGGCGTGACTCACTATGTGCAGATTACAAGGTTGCGAACTGCTGAAGGCTTGAACTGGTTGCTAATTGTGGCGGTATCTGAACAAGACTTTCGCGATCGCATTAACATCAATACTCGCAACACGATTGTTTTATGTGCTTTAGCCCTAATTTTTGCTAGTTTGACAGGCTTCTATACATCCAGATGGATTGCGAAACCAGTCGAAAAGCTAATCGAAGCTTCACATCTGCTAGCGACCCTCTCCGCCTCAGCCGATCTCGCTAGTGGGCAACCCTATCGCCCCATTGAGACGGCCAATGTCCGTGAGTTATCAATTCTTGCCGAATCATTTAATCAAATGGCGCAGCAATTGCAAGTCTCTTTTATCGCGCTTGCTCAAAGTAAAGAAGAATTGGAGGAACGAGTCGAACAGCGCACTAAAGCACTTAAAACTAGTGAGACTAAATATCGCAACCTTGTTGAAGTCGCAAATTGTATTATCTTGCGAAGAGATACGACGGGTGTAATTAAATTTATTAACGAATACGGCTTAAGTTTCTTTGGCTTTTCCGAAGAAGATGAAGTGGTTGGCAAAAATATTGAAGGGACAATTTTTAAAGCTAATGATGATCCAAATAATTCTAGCTTGCCAATTTGGATGAATAATAGCGCTCATAATGATGAACTATATATGTTTCAAGAAAGTCAAAATATTCGCAATGATGGAGAGCAAGTATATATATCTTGGTCAAATCGTCCTATTTTAGATCAAGAAGGGAACTTAGTTGAAGTTCTATCAATTGGGGTAGATATTACTGAACGCAAACGAATTGAATCGACACTTGAAGAATTTTTAAGTTTACAAAGAGCAACTTTTGAATCGATCGCTGATGGCATTTTGGCAGTGGATACTATCGGTCATATCACCACTTACAATCAACAATTTTTAGATATGTTTTCACTAACTCAAGAAGTTTTATCAATCTCCGATTATGAACTTAGATTAGAGTTTTTAGCTGAGAAAATGCTTGATTCTGAAGACTTTATGAAGCGATCGCGTGATTTTTATCATCATCCTGAACTAGAAAGCTATGATTTACTAGAACTCACTGACGGTCGAGTCTTAGAGCGCTATTCTCGTCCCCAAAAATTAGGCGACAAGATTATCGGTCGGGTATGGAGCTTTCAGGATATTACCGCTCGGGTCAAAGCAGAACTCGCTCTCAAAGAACAAGGAACTTATCTGCGGTTGATTATGGATAGTATTCCCCAACAAATTTTTTGGAAAGATACAGATCTTGTTTTTCGGGGATGCAATAAAAATTGGGCAATGTATGCTCAACTGGACAGCCCAGAAAGTGTTGTCGGTAAGACCGATTATGATCTAGTTAAAAATCCTCAATTAGCAAATGCATTTCGTGAGCATGATCAGCAAATAATGGAGTCAAATATTCCTGAAATGCACATTATTCAGCGTAAACTAAATCCCGATAAACAGGGGCAATCGATTTGGTTAGATATTAGTAAATTACCAATTATTGATGCAGATGGTAAAACCATTGGCATTTTGGGTGTACTAGATGACATTACAGAGCGTAAACTTGCCGAAGAAGCCCTTCATGCGGAGCAAGAGAAATCTGAAAGACTACTCCTCAACATTCTTCCTAAAGCGATCGCTGATCGTCTTAAGCAATCACATGGAGTAATCGCCGATAGTTTTGAGTCTGTTACCGTCCTATTCGCCGATATTGTCAGCTTTACCAAAATTTCTTCGGAACTCTCTCCTCAAGATTTAGTCGATCTTTTAAATCTAATTTTTTCTGGCTTCGACACTCTCTGCGAAACTTACGGACTCGAAAAAATTAAAACCATCGGTGATGCCTACATGGTGGCTGGTGGCATACCTGTTCCTACCGAAACTCATGCCGAAGCGATCGCTTCTATGGCTTTGGACATGATCGATAAAGTCACTGAACTTCGAGATTTGACAGGTAGAAAACTGCAAATTCGGATCGGAATTCATACGGGTGCTGTGATTGCTGGTGTGATTGGTACGCAAAAGTTTATTTACGATCTATGGGGTGATACCGTGAATGTGGCTAGTCGAATGGAATCTCATAGCGAAGTTGGTAAAATTCAAGTTACTGCCGAAACCTATGAGCTTCTCAAACATAATTTTGATTTAGTAGAACGCGGTGCGATCGAGGTAAAAGGTAAAGGACAAATGCAAACGTACTGGCTCACTAGCAAAAAGCTTTCTAACTCTTAAATTACGCCATGCTTTATATAAATTTGTATAAATAAGAAGTGACCCTTCGAGCCGTATCTTAATTTATAGGTTTTAAGATAAACAGTACTTCTTCACATTTTTGAGGTTCATCCCTATAATGTATTAATTATGCATTAAGTATTATTACTGTCTCAGATTTCAGGTTCATCATGCAAGCATGAAATCTGAAAGCAAATGTGTGTTACCCACATCGCACCTATGCAAACCCTCTAATAATTTTTCTTAATGCGTCAAACTTAAATCCTGCAATTATTGGATTTCATAAATTCACCCTTACTGGAGGCAATCTAATCTATGTCTACCGAAACTATTACTCGTCCCGCAACCATACGCAAAATTGCACCAAGATATAGAGTTTTATTACATAACGACGATCACAACTCAATGGAATATGTCGTCCAAACCTTAATGCAAGTCGTAAATGGTTTAACTCAACCCCAAGCAGTTGATATTATGATGGCGGCTCATGCTGATAGCTGTGCGCTGGTAATTACTTGTGTACAAGAACATGCTGAATTTTATTGTGAAGGGTTACAAAGCAAGGGTTTAACTAGCACAATTGAGCCTGAAGAATAAAGATAAAGGTTTTTTTAGGGCGAAGCGCCACGACAGATTGTCATCAGAAAGTAGAGGCAGCTTGAAAAGTCGCTTTTGGTTTCTGATAGCGATCGCTGTATTGATAAAAATAATAAAAATCCTAACTTCTCTGTTTTTGTGAACTTTGATCGCCTAAATTCTTATAAAGCACCGATCCGTATCGTCCTTTTTTTGCTGACCTTACTGATAATATGGCTACCGATCGCCGCACCCATGCATCTAATTTTTGGTGAGTCGGTTGGCGTTGCCCTCACAATTTTGCTATATAGCGAATTTTTGGGATTAATTTGGTTTTGGGGACGCAAGATTGCTAAATATACTCATCCCTTTCGTTATTACGGCTTATTTTTTACTGTCGAAAATGGACGCGATTTCTTGTTTGGTTTGGCACTAGGCAGCGCGACCTTAATTATATTCCTGTGGTTACAAGTAAGCCTTGGTTGGCAGTCAATACAAACTGTGGACTGGCAAAATTCACTACCAGCAAGGCTATTACCAGCAATCGGCGTATATTTTGTCGATTGGCAAGGAGCGATCGCTCCAGGACTATTAACTTCAGTTGGAGTAGCTTTTGCCGAAGAAATGTTGTTTCGCGGTTGGTTGCTGTCCGAGCTAGAGCGCGATTATTCTAAAAAGACTGCCCTAATTTCCGCCAGTCTTGTATTTGCAGTTTTACATTTCATCAAACCCTTGAATGTAATTCTGGCGACATGGAGTCAATTTATCGGTTTAGTAATGCTCAGTGTGGCGCTAGTAATGGCGCGGCGACGATGTAATGGCAGGTTGGGAGTAGCGATCGGTCTACATGGTGGTTTGATTTGGTGTTACTACATCGTCAATACAACTCATTTACTACAGCCCACAGGTACTGTGCCTGAGTGGGTTACAGGTATCAATGGCAATCCGATCGCTGGGGTAATGGGAATTATTTTTTTAAGCGCGATCGCGATCGGGTTTCGATATTTGAAAAAAAAATAAAAAGAAACTTGGCTTCTTTTATTTTTTCTTCAAATATGACTTGCAAGTAGTGCAAGAAATGTATATGATTAGACTCGCTTAGAATACAGCTAAGTGAGGGGTCGATGCCCGAGTGGTTAATGGGGGCGGACTGTAAATCCGCTGCGTAAGCTACGTTGGTTCAAATCCATCTCGGCCCATCTAAAAAAAGAGAGTGAACTAAGTTCACTCTCTTTTTTTTAAGATTTTTAAGCAAAAATCTGACTTAATGCTTTATCAATATCAGGGTATTTAAACGGGAATTTATTAATTTCCGCCTTGTGGGGTAAAACTTTTTGACCATCTAGAATTACAGTAGCCGCTTCGCCAAATATCAAAACTAAAGCTGCCGCTGGAACTGGTAAAAAGGCAGGACGTTTAACTGCTTTGGCAAAAGCAACGGTGAAATCTTCATTGGTGACGGGCTGAGGAGCCGTGCCATTGAGTACACCTGAAATCTGAGAATTATTTACAGCATAAATAATTAAATCAACTAAATCATCGCGATGTATCCATGAGAACCATTGCTTGCCAGTACCAATTTTGCCGCCGCCACCAACTTGAAAAATCGGCAGCATCTTCGCGATCGCTCCACCCATCCCCAAAACAATCCCTGTTCTGAGCTTGACCAAACGCACACCTAAACTAGTAACTGCATCAGCGGTGGCTTCCCAGTCTTTGCAAACATTAGCCAAAAAGTCATTGCCTGCATAACTATACTCATCAAAAGTTTTGCTTAGGCTAGTGCCGTAATAACCAATCGCGGAGCCACTAATTAAAACTTGAGGCTTGACATCGGCTGTAGCGATCGCCTTAACTAATAGCTCTGTAGTTAAAATACGACTATCACGGATCTCCTGCTTACGCTTGTCTGTCCAACGCACACCAGCAAGGGGTTCGCCTGCAAGGTTAATCACCGCGTCGCAGCCTGATATAGTGTTTGCCCAATCTCCCATCGCAAAAGGGGTATAGCCAATAACTTCGATATTGGCGAAAAATTCTGGGGGGAATTGACGGATTGCTTTTTGAGGGTTACGAGCTAGAACGACAATGCGATCGCCCAAAGCATGTAAACGTTCTACTAATTTCACTCCCACAAAACCCGTTGCACCCGTCACTACAATTTTCATAATTTATTTTTGCTTAAATTGATATTGAATTAATAGAAATATCGCACAGCAAACGCTATCAGATGGTCTAACTTTGTTAGTTTCGTAGAAATAAATTTTTAGGCAGCCCCCTTAAAGACATCCGACTAAGACTAATTAATTATTTTAAAACGAAAACCATTCGTAACCACACTCATGGATAGCTCCCAAAAACCGAAGTTACTGATTGTTGATGATGAAGTCGATAACTTAGATCTACTTCAGCGCATTTTTAATCGAGACTATCGCATTCTCCGCGCCATAAATGGATTTGAGGCTTTAAAAATTTTAGAGCAGGAGCCAGATATCGGGGTAATTGTCTCAGATCAACGGATGCCGATGATGTCTGGCACTGAGCTATTAAGCCAAGTTGCCGAAATTTATCCTGACACCTTACGGATTATTTTAACCGCATATACTGATGTGCGCGATTTAGTTGAGGCAATTAATACTTCTAAAGTTTTTAAATACATCACCAAGCCCTATCAGGTTGAAGATTTAATCCAGATTGTTGAGCAGGCGACAGAAACCTATAAATTATTAAAGTCAAGAACTTCTCAACTCCGCAACGAGCTAGAAAATGCGGAAGCTAAATATAAAGGTATTTTTGAGAATGCGATCGAGGGGATTTTTCAAACGACAATTGATGGACGTTATCTGATTGCCAATCCAATGTTGGCAAAAATTTATGGTTATCCTTCCACCGAATCTCTAATTAGTAATGTTACTAATATTGCTAATCAGTTATATGTCAATCCAGACCGTCGTCAAGAATTTATTGATATTTTGCGTTCCCATGACACTGTTCCAAATTTTGAGTCACAGGTTTATCGCCGTGATGGCACAAAAATTTGGATTTCAGAAAATGTCAGGGCTGTACGCGATTCTGAACGAACTCTAATTGGATTTGAAGGTACTGTTCAGGATATTACCCAGCGAAAGAGGGCTGAAGAAGAATCACAATTATTACAAGGTTTGACCTTAGAAATTAGCGCTGCAAAGGATTTTCAATCAGCTTTAGAAATAGCACTTAGAAAGATCTGTCAGTTTACAGGTTGGGACTATGGTGAAGCATGGATACCATCGACTGAGCGCCAAGTTTTGGTATGCAGCCCTGCATGGTATAGCCGGATGGAAGGTTTAGAAGAGTTTCGTAAATGTAGCGAAAAAATTTCTTTCCCTTCGGGAATCGGTTTCCCAGGAAGAGTTTGGGATCACCAGCGACCTGAGTGGATTTGGGATATTTCACTAGAAACTGAATCACATTTTTTACGCAAATATCCTGCTATGGAATGTGGTTTGAGATCAGGGTTGGCAATTCCTGTGAGTGCTGATACCAAAGTCGTCGCGATCGTGGCTTTTTTCACGATGTCTCCCAATGATAAAGACCAACAAGTAGTAGGACTGATTGTGGCGATCGCTATGCAATTAGGAGCATTGATGCTACGCAAGCGCGATGAAGAAGCCTTACGCTTGATGAATGAAGAACTTGCTCTAGCACGCGATCGGGCTTTAGAGGCAAATTACACTAAAAGTACATTTGTCGCGAATATGAGCCATGAGTTACGCACACCACTGAATGCGATTATTGGCTATAGCGAAATGCTGCAAGAAGATGCAACTTCATTAGGACTAGAGGATTTTGGACAAGATCTCCAGAAAATTTATCAATCTGGCAAGCATTTGCTGAATTTAATTAACGACATTTTGGACATGACCAAAATCGAAGCAGGTAAATTGGAAATCCATTACGATGACTTCGATATAGCGATACTTGTCTGGGATACTGCTGCTTCAATTCAACCATTACTGAGTAAAAATAATAATCTCCTAAATATAGACTGCGATTTGCAGCTTGGTTATATTCGGGCGGATATGACTCGCGTCCGCCAAATCCTTTTAAATATTTTAAGTAATGCTTGTAAATTTACAAAAGCAGGTGAAATTCAAGTCAAAGTAGATCGCCAAAATTCTCCTCAAGGGGAATATTTTTGCTTTGCAATTAGCGATACAGGAATTGGCATAAGCCCGAAAAACATTCAAAATCTTTTTCAACCATTTCATCAAGCTGATAGCTCTACCACGCGACAATATGGCGGCACAGGCTTAGGGTTAGCGATTAGCCATCGTCTTTGCCAGATGATGGGTGGCGATATTAGGGTGATCAGCGAGTTAGGAGAAGGATCGACCTTCACTATTTGTTTGCCTGTCAATTGTGAATGGTCAACAAAAAAGCCTTTAAATGAGCAATCAAAACCATCGACACTATCCGCACTATCTAAACCCTCTAAACAACAGCCCCCACAGGATTTATCAACCAAAACCTATCCTTCCATTTTGGTGATTGACGATGACCCAATGGTGCATCAATGTACTCAAGCTTATCTTGGTCATCTTGGCGTTTTCATCTATTCGGCTTTTAGTGGAGAGGATGGTCTGGAGCTAGCGCATAAAATTTTACCTAGTGCAATTATTTTAGATGTGCAAATGCCTTCTATGAGTGGTTGGGAGGTTCTCAAAAACTTAAAGTCACACCCTTTAACTTCGGGAATTCCGATTATTTTACTGACGATTAATGATGAGCAACTTGAGAGTTATGAAATCGGTGCAAATGATTATTTGTTTAAACCAATTGATCGCGATCGCTTGATTACGACGATTGATAAATATCGCTCTGATCCAAAGTCTCCTTTGTCAGTACTAGTGGTGGAAGACGATATTAATGTCAGATCGATGCTGAAACGGATGCTAGAAAAGGAGAACTGTAAAGTTTCTGAGGCTCAGGATGGACATGAAGCTTTGGAAGTTATATCTAGTGATCTGCCGCAATTAATTTTGCTCGATTTAATGCTGCCAAATATAGACGGCTTTGAATTTATTCATCTTTTAAGGTTGCGCCAGGATATTTCATCAATTCCGCTGATTATCATCACGGCTAAGGATTTGACTGATGATGATTATGTTCGCTTGAGTGGATCGGTGCAGAAGATCTTGCAGAAGACTAATCGTAATTACACTCAACTGCTTGAAGAAATTGTGCAACGACTTTATAAATTTGGCATCTTGTCGATAACTTGCGACCTGTCTGACTCTATACATTGCGAACGATTGCGATAAACTATTGCTTAGAGCGATAAGCGATCGCTTATTTTTTCCCGCGCCCCAGACTATAGACCGCCATTTCAATGCCAAATACCAATATTAAGATTCATCCCCGCGCGATCGTTCATCCTCAGGCAAAAATTGGCGAAGGTACATCAATCGGAGCCGATGCCATTGTTGATGAATTTGTAGAGATTGGCGATCGCTGCGAGATTAGGGCTAGGGCAATTATCACAGGACATACCAAGATTGGACATGATAATCAAATTGGCTACGGGGCGATCGTAGGCTCTGAGCCGCAGGACACCTCATACAAGGGTGCGGTTAGTTTTGTAGAAATTGGCGATCGCAATATATTGCGGGAATATGTCACTGTCAATCGCGGCACTAAAGAAGGCTCAGCTACCAAAATCGGTAACGATAATTTATTTTTTACGGGTGCACATATTGCTCATAACTGTACGATCGGCGATCGGGTGATTTTGGTAAACAATGTGTTGCTAGCAGGTTATGTGGAAGTGAATGACCATGCCTTTATGGGTGGAGATTCGGTAGTGCATCAGTTTACCCGCATCGGTTCTTATGCAATGATTCGCGGACAAACACGACTTGGTATGGATGTGCCGCCCTATTGCATGGCAGTTGATACAAATATGGTATTTGGACTAAATAGATTGGGGCTACGTCGCAATGGGTTCAGCCACGATCGCCGCCGTACTATCTTTGCTGCTTACGAAGTTCTTTACAAGTCTGATCGCAATCGCTCTCAGGCGATCAAGTTTTTAGAATCATCTCCAGAGTTTGCCGATAATCCTGACATTCAAATGTTCTGTAATTTCATCAAAACTAGTCGTCGCGGTATTTGTAAGCTTTATGAAAAAGGCGCGAGTCGCATCGAAGAAGATCGCGATTAAATTGCGATTACAGCAGTTGTTGATCAAACTCACTACGATAAGGGTCGCAGGGCGAGGCCCCGCACAACGGGTTTTATATTATTGTTTGTAGTAGGTTTGAAAAAATCTAAACTTGGACTAAAGGCTTGGCATCAGCACGAATGGGAATAGAAATACACATACCTTCTTTTGCCATCACCGCCCCCGCAAACTTCTCTTTGGCGAGATTGCCAACTTCATCCAAATATTCATCACTATGTAAAGGGTCATGATGAAAAATTACTAAGGTTTTGACATTTGCTGCCTCAGCCACCTTGATCGCCTCTTGCCATGTCGAATGTCCCCAACCGATTTTAGGCGACGTAGTTGACCAGTATTCCTCATCTGAATAAGTCGCATCCATAATCAATACATCGGCATTTCGCGCTAAATGCACAAGATTTTCGTCAATATGATCTTTATAATGTTCGGTGTCAGTGGCATAAACAGCCACGCGATCGCCACAACTAACTCGATAACCTGTTGCTTCGCCTGGATGATTGAGCAATCCTGTCTCCACCGTCACCCCATGACCAACCTCGATCACACTGGGAACTTCAACATCAAAAAACTTTAGACATGAAGCCATAACTCTTAACGGCACGGGAAAATTAGGATGGTGCATCTGTTCTTCCAGACGCTCTTGCATCGTTTGCCCTGTGGGAGCCACTTTTCCGTAGATTTTAAATAGATTACCTTTGATAAAAGCAGGCGTAAAAAAAGGAAATCCCTGAACATGATCCCAATGACTATGAGTGAAGAAGATACTTGCCTCAACAGGCATCTGTTTCAGCAAATGTTGACCGACAACTCTAATCCCTGTCCCTCCATCAAAGATAAGTCGCTCACCTTGGCAACGCATTTCTACACAAGGGGTATTACCGCCATAGCTTACTGTGCTTGGACCAGGGGTGGCTATACTTCCACGGACACCCCAAAAATGAATAGAAAACTCGCTGTCAGAAATGGACATTAGCTAACTCAGTGTCAGAGAATAAGGCAGGTAAACAGAACCCAGAGTATGGAAAAGCTGTATTCAGAGTAATTATCTAATCACTCAAACTAGATTTGAGTATATGCTAACTCTATATATTGCTCTATGGCTATCAGCTTTTAGTACTAGCTATATCTAGCTATATTTTAAGACTAAGGCTCATAAATTTAGACTGTAAATTTTTTATAGATTTTGGATGCAAGTTTGTGGCAGTGACTCAATTGATAGCAACATCTACCAAGCAATCTAGCTCTTTAGCGCTAGCGATCGCGGGCATGAAATGTGCAGGCTGCGTAGCAGTGGTCGAAAAACGTTTGCTTGCCTGTAATGGCGTAAGAGCCGCAAGCGTCAATTTACTGACTGAAAAAGCAACAGTGGTTTATGACAGTGAAACTGCAACCCATGATTTAGCACCGCAATTAATTGAGTCGATCGCTAAAGCAGGTTTTGTCGCTGAGTTGATTGATAAACGCGATCGCTCCCCCAAGCTAGAATCGAAAAATCCTCCTAAAACTCTTTGGTTTGGGATTAGCAAAGAAGTTGGTATCCCTGCTTTACTAGTTATTTTGGCGATCGTGGGACATTTAGGCTTGATCGGGGTGGCGGACTTTCCTTTTCTAGGCAATATGTACGCCCACTGGATCATCTCGACCGTGGCGCTGGGTTGGATTGGTCGCCCGATTTGGTGGGACGGCTTGAAATCTTTGTGGTATCGCGCCCCGAACATGAACTCACTCGTGGGTTTAGGGACACTTTCAGCATATTTCGCCAGCACAATCGCTTTATTTGTACCGCAGCTAGGTTGGCAATGCTTTTTTGAAGAACCTGTAATGCTTTTGGGGTTTGTGCTGTTGGGACAAGCATTATTAGATCGGGCTAAGGGCAAAGCCTCAAGTGCCATTCGCGCTTTGATGGAGTTACAACCTGCTAACGCCAGATTATTAATAAATTCGACGGATGGCGATTTGCAAATGCCGATCGCTGTAGAAGATTTGCAAGTCGGCGATCGGATTATGGTTTTGCCTGGGGAAAAAATCCCTGTCGATGGCGAAATAATTGGCGGTAGTTCTAGCGTCGATGAGTCAATGCTGACGGGGGAATCAAGCCCTGTGATTAAGCAATTAGGAACATTAGTAACGGGGGCAACGCTAAACTTGACAGGCGCGATCGCTGTCCGAGTTTTACAAACTGGCTCAGAAACTACTCTGGCGCGAATTGTGGCGATGGTAGAGTCGGCTCAGGCGAGTAAAGCGCCAATTCAGAACTTAGCCGATCGCGTAGCAGGATATTTTGCCTACTCAGTTATGGCGATCGCTGCCTCCACATTTTTGATTTGGTACGGCGTTCTCCATGCAGAGGTGATATTTAGTTTGCGATTGGCGATCGCGGTTTTGGTAGTGGCTTGTCCCTGTGCACTCGGCTTAGCAACTCCCACAGCAATCATGGTCGGCACTGGACTTGGTGCTGAGAGAGGGATTTTGATCAAAGGTGGCGCTAGTCTCGAAAAGATCGATCAACTATCCGCCGTAATTTTTGATAAAACGGGCACTTTGACTACAGGCAAGCCTGAAGTAACTGATGTATTGACCGATGACTTAGTGATTTTCGGTCGTCGATTGATTGATCACACTACTTTCAGAAGTCTAGGCGATCGCCAAGTTCCATTATCAG